>CAJKKX010000222.1 GCA_905200565.1 uncultured Lachnospiraceae bacterium | reverse complement strand
CATTCGCCGCCGCCTTTTTTGCTGCGGTGGTAATGGCCGTTCATTTTTTTCCAGCCCCGATGAATCTTTGGCGTATCCCAGATGACCTGCGGGTCCGGACGTACCAGAAGATAATCGCCCCAGCGTTCCAGCTTTTCGCCGCAGGACGTATCAATGACTTCATAATCTTTCCAATGATCTGCTATCCACATAATAAAATTCCTTTCTGTCAGGGGCGAAAAGCCCGGTGCTCGTCCTGCTCCAGGGAGCGGAACCAGTAAGTATAAAAATCTTCAAATCCGAGGGAAATGTATAAATTTTTGGCTGCCGTATTTCCTGCCTTTACCTGTAGGTAGGCCCTTTTCGCCCCTTTCTCCCGTGCTTTGGACAAGATCGCCCGGCAGATAGAACGGGCAAAATGGCGTCTGCGAAAAGACGCGTCCACATAGATGGCATAAAGTCCGACATGCTCTCTGTCCAGAATCCCAAGTCCGGAAGCCACCATGCGCCCGTCTGCGGTAATGGACGCGGCAATCGTTTCCTTTGGAATCGCATGAAACATGGAAGGAACGATGCGGCGGAGCGTAGCGTCCGCAGTGCCGTTCAGCCGGAATAAAGAAGAAATCCAGTCGTCGGTGATACAGTCCCCAAGCTGTACCGGAGAATTTTCAGGGGATTCGGAAAAAGAAGAAAAAGCCTCTTCAGAAAGAGTCATGACTTCCGTGACATGGCGAACCTGGTATCCTCTTCTTTCAAGCAGCGCATCGAAAGAGGGAGCCAGGAGAGGATTGATCTTGAAATTCGCCGGCGTGTGAAAGTCTGCATAGACCTTTTCACAGTAGGCGATTTTTTCTTCGACCGGAAGCAGTGAGTTTCCCACCTGTTCCACGCTGTTCGTCCGGTAAGTATAGTTATGGGAAAAACGAATGAGCCAGCCATCGTACAGCTCGATTTTATGGGATGGCCACGCATTCAGGGAAATTTCTTCGATTAATTTCATGTACGCTTCCTTTGTCATGACGGTTCCTTTCTACAGGCAGAATATTTTCCAGCTCATTATAAGACAAAGCGCGACTTTATTCAATGAAAAACTTGACCTTACCGTAGCGGTCTGCTACAGTAAGGTTACTGTTCATTATATTCTCAGTAACCTTCGCAAATCCATTTAAAATTCGCTTTGCGAATGGGATTTGCTCACTCCTGAATCACTTTCTTACGGACTTTGCAGTAAATGCAAAGCCCTGTCTGAACAGTAACACAGTAATTACAGTTAAAAACAGAGGAGGCATTCATTATGAAACTGGGATTTATCGGGTGCGGAAATATGGCGGGCGCTATGCTTGGCGGTATTTTAAAGAAGCATTTGATGGAAAAAGAGGACATCATTGCTTCCACCGCCAGAGCGGAAAGCCTGAAAAAAGTAAAAGAGACTTATGGCATCTGCACGACGCCAGATAACCGGGAGGTGGCGGAAAAATCAGAAATTATCATTCTTGCAGTCAAGCCGCAGTATTATGCGGAGGTGATAGAGGAGATCAGGGACTGTGTGAGGGAAGGGCAGATTCTGGTATCCATCGCTCCGGGGAAGAGCCTGGACTGGTTGGAAGGCTGCTTTGGAAAGCCTTTAAAAATCGTGCGTTGTATGCCGAATACCCCGGCATTGGTGGGAGAAGGCATCACCGGCGTGTGCCGGAACAGACAGGTGACAGAAGAAGAGCTGGAAAAAGTGTGCGGGATTCTCAAAAGCTGCGGCGAGGTGGAGGTTTTGAATGAGAATCTTATGGACGTGGTGGTTTCTGTCAGCGGAAGCTCCCCGGCGTATGTATTTTTATTCATTGAGGCGATGGCGGATGCCGCGGTGGCAGACGGTATGCCCCGCGCACAGGCATATAAATTTGCTTCTCAGGCAATACTGGGAAGTGCAAAGATGGCGCTGGAAACAGGAAAGCATCCCGGCGAATTGAAGGATATGGTCTGTTCTCCGGCGGGAACCACAATCGAGGCTGTCCGTGTTCTGGAGGAAAAGGGATTTCGCAGCGCTGTCATCGAGGCTATGAAAGCCTGCGTCAGAAAGGCAAAAGGGATATAAGGAGACAAAGTATGGTACGTGAAAATTCATGGAAAAAGTATGCGGGTGAAAAGCGGCAGGAGGTATTCGGCTTTTCAGAGGGTTACAAAGCGTTTCTGTCAAAATGCAAAACGGAGCGCGAGTGTGCCGGCGAGGTGATTCGTCAGGCAAAAGAGCATGGTTATGAAGATTTAAAGGAGGTCATTTCCTCCGGGCGTGTTCTGAAAGCGGGAGATAAGGTATATGCGGTAGGTATGGGGAAAACGCTGGCGCTCTTTCACATCGGTGAAGAGCCGATGGAAAAAGGGATGAATATTCTGGGAGCCCACATTGATTCTCCGAGGCTGGATCTGAAACAGAATCCTCTGTATGAGGATACAGATCTGGCGATGCTGGAAACGCATTATTACGGAGGGGTGAAGAAATACCAGTGGGTAGCGCTGCCGCTCGCCCTGCACGGCGTGGTGGTGAAAAAGGACGGCACAGCAGTCGGGGTGTCTGTCGGAGAAGAAGCAGGAGAACCGGTCTTTGGCGTGTCTGACCTTCTCATTCATCTGTCCGGCACACAGCTTGAGAAGAAGGCGAATAAAGTCATTGAAGGCGAGGATATGAACATCCTGATTGGAAGCATCCCGATGGAGGGAGAGGAAAAGGAGCCCGTGAAAAAGCAGATCTTAAAGCTTCTGGAGGAAAAGTACGGCATAGACGAGGAGGATTTCGTTTCTGCGGAGCTGGAGGCGGTCCCCGCAGGAGGAGCGAGGGATTATGGCCTGGACCGCAGCATGATCATGGCATATGGACATGATGACAGGGTGTGTGCGTATCCGTCCTATAGGGCCATGTTTGCGCTGGAGTCTGTAAAACGCACCTGCGTGTGCATTTTGGCGGACAAAGAAGAAATCGGCAGCGTGGGAGCCACCGGAATGCATTCGCGTTTTTTTGAAAACACGGCCGCGGAGGTCATGAACTGCGCCGGGCAGTACAGTGAGCTTGCGCTGCGCCGGGCTCTGACAAATTCCAAGATGCTTTCGTCGGATGTGAGCGCGGCATTTGACCCGAATTATCCGAGCGTCATGGAGAAAAATAATTGCGCCTACTTTGGAAAAGGCGTGACGATTAACAAATATACCGGTTCCAGAGGGAAATCCGGGTCGAATGACGCGAATGCGGAATATATGGCGGCCATCCGGAAGGTATTCGATGAGCATGAAGTATCCTGGCAGACCTCCGAACTCGGAAAGGTGGACCAGGGCGGCGGCGGTACGATTGCGTATATCCTGGCAAACTATGGGATGGAAGTCATTGACAGCGGCGTGGCGGTACTGAACATGCACGCACCGTGGGAGATCGTCAGCAAGGTAGACGTGTACGAGGCATACCGGGGGTATGTGGCATTTTTGGAGCATATGGGTGAAGTTTAGGTCAATTTATTCTTGACGTTATCACTATAGTTTGCTAAAGTGTAAGGTATTAGTGCCCGTGAAGTGATAAGGAAGCTAAAATACAAAAAGGACAAGAGGAGAAAAATATGGGAACAAATACGATATGGTTTCTTCTGGCATTTGCGGCGTATTTGCTGATGATGCTGGGAATCGGTGCATTTTATATGAAAAAAAATAAAGATGCCGACGATTATTTTTTAGGCGGCCGGGGCTTAGGCGGCTGGGTAGCGGCGCTTTCCGCGCAGGCGTCCGATATGAGCGGCTGGCTTTTGATGGGGCTGCCGGGTTCAGTCTATGCGCTTGGAACAGGACAGGCATGGATTGCGGTGGGATTGTTTATCGGAACAGCCCTGAACTGGATCTGCATTTCCAGAAGGCTCCGCCGTTACACGATCCGGGCCAACAATTCGGTGACTTTTCCGGAATACCTGGAGAACCGCTTTCATGATAAGAAGAAGGTGCTCCTGCTGATCTCTTCGATTGTCATCGTGATCTTTTTCCTGGTGTATACTGCGTCCGCACTGGCGGCGGGAGGAAAACTGTTTGCCAGCGTATTCGGTATGGATTATACCGTGGCGCTGACCATCGGAGCTGTTGTGATCCTTGCCTACACGTTCATGGGCGGATTCATGGCGGTATGCACCACGGACTTTATACAGGGAAGCCTGATGCTGGTGGGACTTCTGGTGGTTCCTATCCTGGCATATGCGGTGATGGGCGGTGAGAACCTGATGGCAAATCTGACGGCCAGTGATGTTCCGGGCGGCGTAGACGGATACCTCAATATGTTCAGCAATGGGGAGCGTCCTTACAATGCCGTGGAGATCATTTCACAGCTTGGATGGGGACTGGGATACTGCGGGATGCCTCATGTACTTACCAGATTTATGGCTGTGAAGAATGAGAAAGAGCTGAAAAAATCCAAGGTGATCGGTATCGTATGGGTGGCGATTTCTCTGGGCATGGCGGTAGCAATCGGCGTGATCGGGCGTGCATATCTGTTCCCGACGATTCTGGGAGAGGGCGCGGTATCCACAGAGAACGTATTTATTGAAATGATCACACAGCTCTTTACAAAGGATCTGGCATTGCCGTTTGTCGGCGGAATCTTCCTCTGCGGTATTCTGGCGGCGATCATGTCGACGGCGGATTCCCAGCTTCTGATTACGGCGTCCTCCGCATCAAAGGACATCTATCAGGGCGTGCTCAATCCGAAGGCCGATGACAAAAAGGTACTGACGATCAGCCGCGTCACCGTTATT
>CAJKKX010000221.1 GCA_905200565.1 uncultured Lachnospiraceae bacterium | reverse complement strand
TCAAGGTTTTAAAGGATTTTAGAACAATAAAAACAGGTAGTTTTTGACACTACCTTTTGGATGATGGAGGGATATGGTATGAAAAAAATTTTGCCGATTGGCAGTGTTGTAAGGTTGAAAAAAGGAAAACAAAAGATTATGATTATATGTAGGACTCCATTATATAACAATGGAGGGACAATAGGGTATTTTGATTATTCTGCATGTTTATATCCTACGGGACAATCAGATCAACAGATGCTTTTCTTTAATGAAGAAGATATTGAACAAGTTTACTTTGAAGGTTACCGGGATGAAAATGAAGAAAAATTTTGTGAGTTCTATGAAGAGATGATACAAAATGTAAAGTACCCCAAATTACAGTTACAGTTTGAGGAGATGTAGAGTCATGGAGATTCAGAAAAATAATGGAATAAAAAATTTTTGCTTGTCTTTTGTCCTTTTTTCGCTGCCTTTTGGGCTGGTATGTATGTTTTTGTTTCAAAACCTGCAAAAAGGGATGATTTTGGGCGTTCTGGCAGGTTTGCTGTATGCTGTGGGAATATCTGTTTTTTGTGCCGTTATTGGAAAAAGAATGAAAGGTTTGAGGAGTAAACTGGAGGAAGAATCGAGGATTCTTTATGATGGAGGCGCCAATCACTGGATGGGAAAAGAAGCGGTGGGCGGATGGCTCTTTTTACTGGAGGATGATGTATATTTTGTATCGCATAACATGAATCTTCAGGTGCATGAATGCAGAATTCCGTATCAGGAAATTCAGAGTATTCGTAAGGGAAGAAAACCCCGCAGCATATGCCTGGAATTAAAAAGTGGACGACAGGAGGAATTTGTGGTGAATCAGGGGAGGATATGGAGAGATATCATATCTAAGCAACTGTGAGGTGACGACAGTAGTTCATGAGCTGCGTCACGCATATTTTTTATACCGATGCGGAAGAAAAGGCCAAAGGGTATGAAGCGTATCGAAAACTGTGGTTGAGCAAGATGCCAGGAGAGTGCAGGATACATAATAAGAAATTTGGAGTTACTGCGAATGGGGGAGCTAATCTTAGTAGAGAAAAAAGAAGCAGAGGAAGATCATAGCATTGTGGTTATGGACGGGACCGTATAGAAAATGATATTGCAGTTGTATCTGGAGAGAAAAAGGATTATATTAAGGAAAAAAGAGACACTTTAGAAAGGAAAGGTATCATGAGCAAAAAGAAAGAATCCGGCTGCTTAATGACCCTGATTAAAATCATTATTTTTGTTTTTGTGCTGATGGCGGCGTGGTATTTCATTTCAGAGAAACTCCTTAAGAAAGAAGAAAGACAGACGCCGACACAGGCAGAAAGCACGGAAGAACAGACGGAAAACACAGTCTGGGAGACGTGGCAGGAGTCCGGAGAGGAAACGGAAAACTGGTGGGAAGAGGAGCAGACAGAGACAGAAGAGACAGAGGATGACGGGATTGCCGAAGCAGAATTGGACGGAAAGTTTTATTATGAAAAGCTTTCCAGCGAAGAGCAGGCGGGATACCGGAAGGTTGCAGAAGGCATCCGGGAAGGCCAAGAGCAGATTCGGATAGAACTGACGGAAAATGACCAGATCGAAAGAGTGCTGCTGTACATCTGCAATGATTTCCCGGAATTCTTCTGGTTTAACGGCGCAGGGGAATGGACGACTTATTCCGGTGGGGAGGCATATGCGGAAGTAACCCCGCAGTATTCCTGTACAGGAGAGGAACGGGAACAGATGCAGGCGGAGATCGAGTCGGCGGCGCAGGAATGCCTTTGGGGAATTGATGCTTATGCCAGCGATTACGAAAAGATACTTTTTGTTTATGAGTATCTTGTGAATACGGTCGATTATGACGGGGCGGCAGAGAATAGCCAGAACATTTACAGTTCCCTGGTAGGACGGCGTTCGGTCTGCGCCGGGTATGCGAGAGCCACGCAGTATCTTCTGGAGCAGCTTGGCGTATTTTGTACTTATGTGGAGGGAACGACCGGGGAAGAGCAGGAAGCCCATGCCTGGAATCTGGTCTTATGTGACGGGGATTACTATTATGTCGATACGACCTGGGGCGATCCGATTTTTCAGGAAAGCGAGGGAGAAGCCCCGGTTGACAATATCTGTTATGACTATCTGTGCTGCAATGAAGAACAGCTTTTTCAGACGCACACCCTGAAAGGCTATGTGGAGCTTCCGCCGTGTACAAAGATGGATGCGAATTATTATGTGGTAAACGGCATGTACTATGATACGTATGACAGAGAAACAATCCTTGCGGAAATGAATGCCGTGATTGCCGCAGGCGGAAGCCAGTCCGTATTCAAATTTGCGAACCATGAACTGTACCAGCAGGCATATGCGGATATTTTTGACGATCTGATCGAGCGCGCTTCAGAGAATTTAAGAGAGCAGTATCATTTGGAACGGTCAGAATACAGGTATCAGTATGACGATACATTAAACAAGATTACGATCTGGTGGAAATATGAATAGATAAGGAAGAAGATTACAGTTTGCCTTTACAGCGGGAGCTATTTTGATTATAATAATATCAGTTTATCGAAATTTAACCTATTGTGAGGAATGTGAGGAGAAATTAATGAAGAGAAATGACATTCACAAAATACTGATTATCGGCTCCGGCCCGATCATCATCGGACAGGCATGCGAGTTTGACTATTCGGGAACGCAGGCATGTAAGGCACTGAGAAGTCTGGGCTATGAGATCGTTCTGGTAAATTCCAATCCGGCTACGATTATGACAGACCCCGAAACGGCGGATGTGACATACATCGAGCCTTTGAATGTGCAGCGTCTGACACAGATTATTGAAAAAGAACGTCCGGATGCGCTTTTGCCAAACTTAGGCGGACAGTCGGGACTGAACCTCTGCTCTGAGCTGTCAAAAGCAGGCGTACTGGACAAATATAACGTAAAGGTCATCGGCGTTCAGGTAGACGCGATTGAGCGTGGAGAGGACCGCATCGAGTTTAAAAAGACCATGAACAGTCTTGGAATCGAGATGGCGAGAAGCGAAGTGGCTTATTCGGTAGAAGAAGCGCTGGAGATTGCAGACCGGCTGGGGTATCCGGTCGTTCTGCGTCCGGCATATACGATGGGCGGCGCAGGCGGCGGTCTGGTCTATAATGTAGAAGAATTAAAAACGGTATGTGCCAGAGGACTTCAGGCCAGTCTGGTAGGACAGGTTCTGGTGGAAGAGTCCATCCTCGGCTGGGAGGAGCTGGAGCTTGAGGTCGTACGTGACGCAAAGAATAACATGATTACCGTATGCTTCATTGAAAATATCGACCCGCTTGGCGTGCACACGGGAGATTCCTTCTGTTCTGCACCGATGCTGACTATTTCACAGGAGGTTCAGGACGAGCTTCAGAGGCAGGCGTATAAGATCGTGGAGGCAATCGAGGTCATCGGCGGTACGAATGTACAGTTCGCTCATGATCCAGTCAGCGGAAGAATCATCGTAATCGAGATTAATCCGAGAACTTCCCGTTCCTCCGCACTGGCTTCCAAAGCGACCGGGTTCCCGATCGCTCTGGTATCGGCAATGCTGGCCTGCGGTCTGACACTGGATGAGATTCCATGCGGAAAGTATGGGACACTGGATCAATACGTGCCGGGCGGGGATTATATCGTAATTAAATTTGCACGCTGGGCATTTGAGAAATTTAAAGGCGCTGAGGATAAGCTGGGGACGCAGATGCGCGCGGTCGGCGAGGTCATGAGCATCGGAAAAACCTACAAAGAGGCATTCCAGAAAGCAATCCGAAGCCTGGAAAACGGAAGATACGGCCTGGGATGGGCAAAGAATTTCGCTTCCAAGAGCAAGCAGGAGCTTCTGAAAATGCTTGCGGTTCCGACAAGCGAAAGACAGTTCATCATGTATGAGGCTCTGCGAAAGGGCGCTACGGTGGATGAGCTGTATGAATTGACGAAGATTAAACATTACTTTATTGGACAGATGAAAGAACTGGTGGAAGAAGAGGAAGCGCTTCTGGCGCATAAGGGCAGCGTTCCGGCGGCAGACGTGCTCAGGCAGGCAAAGCTGGACGGATTTTCTGATAAATACTTAAGCCAGATTCTGGAAGTACCGGAAACGGAGATACGTCTGGCCAGAACTGCCGCGGGCATTACCGAGGCATGGGAGGGCGTGCATGTAAGCGGTACGCAGGATTCTGCTTACTATTACTCAAGTTATCATGTGAAGGACGAAAGCCCGGTCAATACGGAGAAGCCGAAAATCATGATTTTGGGCGGCGGCCCGAACCGAATCGGGCAGGGCATCGAGTTTGACTACTGCTGCGTACATGCGGCGCTCGCCCTGAAAAAGCTGGGATTTGAGACGATTATCGTAAACTGCAATCCGGAGACGGTTTCCACGGACTACGATACTTCGGATAAACTGTACTTTGAGCCGCTGACGCTGGAGGATGTGCTCAGCATCCATGAAAAAGAGAAGCCGGTGGGCGTCATCGCCCAGTTTGGAGGACAGACGCCGCTGAATCTGGCGGCTGATTTAAAGAAAAACGGTGTGAATATTCTGGGAACCACACCGGAAACCATTGACATGGCAGAGGATCGTGATTTGTTCCGCGCGATGATGGACAAGCTGAACATTCCGATGCCGGAGGCAGGGATGGCGGTCAATGTCGAGGAAGCATTGGAAATCGCCAATAAGATCGGATACCCGGTTATGGTTCGTCCTTCCTATGTGCTGGGCGGGCGCGGTATGGAGGTTGTACACGACGATGAGGCGATGA
>CAJKKX010000220.1 GCA_905200565.1 uncultured Lachnospiraceae bacterium | reverse complement strand
TGTGGATATTGAGGGGTAGACTGAAAATGTATTGCAGCTCACCTCTGCGCTGGCAGGAAAAAAGATTACCGTAAGAGTGAGCAGCCCGGCAGAGGCAGGGAATCTTGTGAGTGACGCCACAGACGCAGTAGAACAGGTTGAGGTAAAGAATGATCATGTCATGATCCATCAGGTGTATGAAGGCGGTGCAAATGACGGCGCTCCGGTATCGCACAGTTTTATTGAGCTGTACAATCCGACGGATATGGAGATAGATTTGAACGGATATTCTCTGGGGTATCTGTCAAATGGGAAAAACGGCGCTGCGGCGGAGCAAGTCAGGGTTTCACTGACAGGGAAGATTCCGGCACATACTTCTTATCTGGTGCGTTGTGAAGCGCAGGATGACTCTACGCCGGATCTTGTAAAATGCAGAATTGAAGTCTTTGATTTTGAATGGACGCAGACGATTGATAATAAGAGGTATCAGATGATCCTGTATCATGGGAATGAGACAGAGGACGCCGTATCTGTCAATGAGGGAGCGGTAGAAGGCCTGGCGTTACCAGACGGAACGATCAGCAAACAGAAGTCGATCCGCCGGATTGGATTTGCGGATACGAATATCAATCAGGCAGATTTCGAGACGGTGGATTACCGCACGGCTTTTTCCGACAACTATCCGAGAAGTCTTGCGGATGGCGCATGGGGAATTGCGACAGAGAAGCCAGACAACCCGGAGAACCCAGACAACCCGGAAAAACCGGAAGAACCAAAGAGTCCGGAAAAAATTGAACAGGGAAAGACGTATGAGAAGGGGAATTATTATTATAAAGTCACCAGTCTTTCCAAACGAACCGTGGCAGTCGTGGGAATCAAGAACACCAGCCTGACGAAAGTCACCGTTTACAATTCGGTGAAGCTTGGAGATCAGGATTATAACGTAACCTCTGTCGCAGCATCCGCCTTTAAAGGGAACAGGAAAATCACAGCGGCAAACATCGGGAAGTATGTGGAAACGGTTGGAAACAATGCGTTTGCGGGATGCCCGAAGCTCAAAAAGGTTACCGTCAGAGGGAATAAGCTGAAAAAGATCGGAAGCAGGGTATTCTATCAGTGCAAAGCATTAAAGAGTATCACGATCAAAAGCAAGGTTCTGAAAAAGGCAGGAAAGAATGCCTTGAAAGGAATTCATAAGAAAGCGGTAATCAGAGTTCCAAAAGCAAAGTACAAAGCTTATATAAGACTTCTGGCGAAAAAAGGTCAGAGTAAGACCGTGAAAATCAGAAAATAGGCAGATAAAAAACGGCATGGCAAAAAGCTATGCCGTTTTTTCGGCATTCTTTCTGGAAATTAGCAATCTTTTATGGTATAATAATCATCACAGGCAATCACAATGGGGGGAGTTGTTGAAAGCTAAGAATGGAGGATGAAAGTATGGAGAAGAGGAAGTTGCAAAGTCTTGCAAAAAGAAGCGCTGCGCTTTTGCTTTCGGTCGTGGTGGGGCTGTCGGGAATTACTTATGTTCCGGCGGCCGGGACGACGGTGAAGGCGGCGGGAAATGCCATCGAGATTGCAAGCGAGGAGGAGCTGGCAAAGATCGGAAAGGATTCTTCCCATCCGATGGATGGAGATTATGTTCTGACAAAGGATTTGGAACTGTCGGGAGACTGGACGCCTATCGGCGGCAGCAGCGGAGCAGAGTACTGTATGGTGACCGGAAACAGGGTGTTCAGCGGCACGTTTGACGGGCAGGGGCATTCCATTTCGAACCTGACCATCAGCCGGACGGGAAGTACTGCGGAATTTAACCAGAGCGGATTGTTTGCCATGATTGGAAGCGATGCTTCGGCAGACTGTGCAGAGGTAAAGAATCTTGTATTCAGCGATGTAAATATTACACAGACGCTTGGAAAGGGAGACAGCATCGGCGCACTGGCAGGCGATGTGAACGGTTATGTAAAGATTGACAATGTAGCGGTTCTGAGCGGAACGATTACCGCAGTGGGAGGAAATGGCGGAGATCTTCTGGGAATGGGCGGAATCCTGGGACAGACCAAGACAAACAGTCAGGGAGTGTCTTTGACAAACCTGTATAATGCAGCGACACTGAGTTCCAATGGAAATGTTGGAACGCCGTCCAGAATCGGCGGGATTCTGGGCAGGATTCACCGAAGCGTCACGATTGGCAGCATAGCGTCCAGCCTGAATGTCGGAACAGTGCCGGAGGCGGGCTATGCGATCAATGGCGTGGACAATACGACGGCTGTGGGAAATACTGTAAACATCATAAATTGTTATTATTTAGAAGGAAAAGGAACCGGGACCTCCGCAACAACTTCCATGACAGAAGCACAGCTTGGGAGTGAGGAAATGGTAAAAGCGCTGGGAGATGAATACTGGTCTGTTTCAAAAAACGGTCAGATTATGCCCAAAGTGGCGGAAGGCAAGCTTGTCATTCCGATTCCCTCACCCATTTTTGCAGAGGGAGACAAGGCGTCTTCTGTCAGTGAAAATTTTACGCTTCCGGTATCATATGAAGGCGGGAGCGGAGCTGCGTCTATCACATGGACGAGCGGCAATACAGATGTGATTTCCGTTGATGGAGCTGTGGCGACGGTTCATCCGGTTATGGCAGATACGCAGGTAACCCTGACGGCGGTGACGAGCGACGGAAGGACAAAAGAAGTCACCGTTACGGTGGTATCGAATCTTTCCCTGAAGCTGGATCAGGAGTATGCAAAGCCGGAAACGGCAATCAATGCTTTTGTAGACAGGGCTCCTGAGGGAGTGGAATTTACTTATACCTGGACGATTGACGGGAAGACCGTATCGGATCGTGCATCCTATACGCCGTCTACGAGCGATTTGAATAAATTCATTACCGTTACGGCAAATCTGGCGTCTGATGGATCGCAGGTCGCAGTTTATAAGCTTTATTTCAGCAAGCTGCCAGTCGTTTATATTGATACGAAGGACGGCTATGGAATTACGAGCAAGACAGAATACAAAGACGCGTCTATGCGCATTCAGGGAAACGAGACTTATAACAGCGTGAGTACGAATCTTTACGATGGGGCGACGGAAATCAGGGGCAGAGGAAACAGTACATGGAGTACTTCTTATAATAAGCTCCCATATAAGCTGAAATTAGATAAAAAAACAGACCTGTTTGGATTTGGCGAAAGTAAGCACTGGGCGCTGCTTGCCAATTATATGGATGAATCTCTGCTGAGAAATAAGATTTCTTATGATCTGTCCGGAAAGATGGGAATGCCTTATCTGAAATCCGTGCATGTAGAGGTGATTCTGAATGGGGCTTATGCCGGAAATTATCAGCTTGTAGGGAATGTCCGGATTGACAACGGCCGTGTAGATATTTTCGATTGGGAGGACTGTGCCGGAGATGCGGCAAAGGCAATTCGGAAAGCACACTCCGATACACTGACTAAGGCAGATCAGGATTTGCTGGAAGATTATCTGGTAGAAAATATGAGCTGGATTACCAGTCAGAACGGCGTGACGTGGAGAGGTGTGACTTATCCAAGAGCTGATTATGAAAGCGTGGTTCCGAAAGACGCCGCGGGCAATGTGGATGTTTCAGGCGGTTTTCTGTTTGAGCTTGACGGCTATTATGATGAGGTTTCCAGATTTAAGACGGCCTATGACCAGCCATTTATGTTTAAAAGTCCGGAGTTCATTGCCCCAGTAACGTCAAACAATTATGCGAACTGTCAGGAACTGGCGGACTACGCAAAAAATTATATACAGGCAGTGGAAAACAGCGTTCATGCGGATGACTATTACACGTCCTGGCAGGGAGAGCGTGTACATTACACGGATCTGGTAGATATGGATTCTCTGGTTCGATACTTTGTCCTGAATGAGTTTTTCTGGAACACAGAGACGATGAAAAAGAGTACTTACATGTACAAAGATCTGGGCGGAAAGCTTTACATAGGGCCGGTCTGGGATATGGACTGGACTTCAAACAGCCTGGTGAGTCAGGAAGAAACGTGGAATTACAATGTATGGATGACGAAGGACAGAAGTAATGAGGCGCAGAAAGAGCAGTGGTATAAGTATCTGATTGGCGATCCCTATTTTGCGGCAAAGGTTTATGAGGTTTACCAGGAAAACAAAGATAACTTTGAGAACATTATAAAGACAGATGGGATTATTGATCAGCAGAAAGTATACCTCCAGGAGTCCGGCACTGCGAATTATCAGTCCAACTATTTGAGGAACAACATTCTCTATCAGCAGGATTCCGAATTTAGCCGTGGAGTGGAACGTCTCCGCACTTTCTTAAGAAACCGGAAGAACTGGATGGATCGGCAGTGTGCTTCCATAGAAACGCTGTTTAACTCTTTTGGTAAGAAATCTGTTTCGAAAAACATGACAGTTTCCGCGAATACAGAGGGAGAAAAGACGACTTCCTATACGGCGGGGGTGACAAACAGCAGCGTATCACAGGTTCAGTTTTATATTAACGGGATTCTGGCGGATACGGTAGCGGTATCGAACGGAACCGCAGAGACGACAAAGAGCGATTCCTATCTGGAGAGCGGGAAGATTAACGTGGTTCAGGTGCGGGGCGTGTCTGCGGACGGAAGCCTGCTTGCCAATGAGATGAATTATGCGACTTTCACAAAAGAGACGCAGGTGGAACAGCTTACCGGAATCGTCACGATTACCGGAGAGGTGAAAACGGGCAGCGTGCTGACGGCAGTCGTATCGGAGGACTGCAATTACACGGGAACGCTTTCTTATCAGTGGCTGGCAGATGATGTGGAGATTGAGGGGGAGACGGA
>CAJKKX010000219.1 GCA_905200565.1 uncultured Lachnospiraceae bacterium | reverse complement strand
TAAGCAACAAGATGGGTAATTCCTTACTGGCTGTAAGGGGTATTAACCATAAATATATTGTAGTAGAAAAAGGGTGGGGATAAGATCACTTCTGCTTCCCGTGTGGAAGAGATACGGGCGCATACACTTTACGCCCATTGGACGAAAATCAGGGTGAAAGAGACTGAGTTGACAGGAATCAAAACCATTTCAGGAAAAATAAAAGTGAAGTGGAAAAAGGTAAGCGGGGCGGATGGCTATGAGCTTGTATGGGCAGATAATAAGAAGTTTAGGGATGCGGAGAAAAATCAGGTAGGAAAAACAGGATATGTTATAAAGAAAACAAAGACAGGAAAGAAATGCTATGTCAAAGTACGGGCTTATACACTGGATTCCACAGGAAAGAAAGTGTATGACAGGTACAGTAAAGTACAGAGAATGACAATACCCGGATAGTAAAAAACGCAATTTTGCCGAATCTGTATATCGGGATAGTACTTGAAAAAAAGACAATAGTATACTATAATAAATTCCTATATGAGATGGGAGGAGAACATGGATTATAGAGAGGCAAGAGTATATTTAGAGAATGCTGCTAAATACGGAAGTGTACTTGGTCTTGACAATATGAGAGAATTACTGCGTCGACTGGGAAATCCCCAGGACGACCTGAAATTCATTCACATCTCAGGAACAAATGGAAAAGGTTCGGTATTGGCTTATCTGTCTACGGTGCTGAAGGAATCAGGGTATCGAGTGGGACGTTATATCTCACCGACGCTGTTTTCTTATCGGGAACGGATACAGGTAAATGAGGAATATATTGAAAAGGAAGCGCTTGCCAGGCTGACGACACGGATTGCCAAAGCGGTGGAGAGGATGCAGGAGGAAGGAAAAACGCATCCCACTGTTTTTGAAATCGAGACGGCGCTTGGATTTCTGTATTTCAGAGAAAAAGCGTGCGATCTGGTAGTACTGGAAACGGGACTTGGCGGACTTGAAGATGCCACGAACGTGGTAAAGACGACCGTGATGGAGGTCATCACCTCTATCAGCATGGATCATATGGGAATTCTGGGAAATACCCTGGCGGAAATCGCAGCAAATAAGGCGGGCATCATAAAGCCGCAGACGGCAGTTGTTTCAGTGAGACAGCATCCGGAGGCGATGGAGGTGATAGAGACGGTATGCCGCCGGGAAGAATGCCGTCTTTTTGTGGCGGATACCGGACAGGCTTCGGCTATCCGGTATGGATGGGAAACCCAGAGCTTTCATTATAAAGAGTATGAAAATCTGAAAATTTCCCTCGGCGGAGCGTATCAGATCGAGAATGCAGCGCTTGCCGTGGAAGCGGTGAGAACACTGAATAAGCTTGGATATTCGATTATGGAAGAGCAGCTTCGAAGAGGGCTTGAGAAAACCAGATGGCGGGGACGTTTTACCGTGCTTTCCAAAGAGCCTGTCTTTATCATAGATGGCGCGCATAATCGGGATGCGGCAAAAACTCTCAGAAAATCTTTGGAATTGTATTTTACAAACAGAAGATTATTTTATATAATGGGAGTATTCAAGGACAAAGAATACCAGGAGATTGTAAAGATCACAGTGCCGTTGTCAGAACACGGCATTACGATTGAAACACCAGGGAATGACAGGGCGCTGCCGGCAGAGGAGCTTTTGAAAGAAGTAAAGAAATACCAGCCCTCTTCGGAAAAAGCGGAAAGCATTGCAGAAGCGGTAAAAAAGAGCCTGAAAATGGCAGATAAGGAAGATGTCATCCTTGCGTTTGGCTCCCTGTCTTTTCTCGGGGAGGTTACAAAGGCACTGGATACTGTAAGGAGTACAGATATATGATGGATCAGGAAAAGATAAAAGAAGGCGTCAGGCTGATTCTCGAAGGAATCGGAGAAGATATAAACAGAGAAGGGCTGATCGAGACGCCAGATCGGATCGCCCGGATGTACACGGAATTGATGCGGGGAATGACAGAAGATGCCAGGACGCATCTGAGCAAGCGTTTCCATGTGGATAAAAATGATATCGTTCTGGAGAAGGACATTACCTTTTATTCTATGTGTGAACATCATATGCTGCCTTTCTACGGAAAAGCACATGTCGCTTACATCCCAAACGGAACCGTGGCGGGGCTTAGTAAGATTGCCCGGACAGTGGAGGTATTCGCCAGAAGATTACAGCTTCAGGAACAGCTTACAGCACAGGTAGCGGATGCTTTTATGGAGTATCTGGAGCCGCAGGGCGTGATGGTTATGGTAGAAGCAGAGCATATGTGCATGACGATGCGGGGGATTAAAAAGCCCGGATCGAAAACGGTGACGCTGGCTGCCAGAGGTGTTTTTGAAGGAAATACAGAATTACAGAATACATTCTATCAGATGGTAAGGTAACAGAAGATGGAAAGAGTAAACAGGATATTGCAACATCATACATACAAAGCATGTCTCCGGCAGATTTATGAGCTGGAGGCAGGGCGTGATTTTTGCGGCCATGACATGGCACATCTTCTGGATGTGGCACGACTGGCCTATATTTTTAATTTAGAAGAGAATCTTCAGATAGAGAAAGAGCGGATCTATGCGGCCGCTCTTCTTCACGATATTGGACGGCATATTCAGTACCTGGAGGGAACGCCGCATCAGGAAGCAGGGGTTCCGATTGCGGAGCAGATTTTAAAGGACTGCGGCTTTTCGAAAGAGGAGCGGGAAGAGATTCTGGAAGCGATTTCCAGACACCGGGACATTTTGGTGAAAAAGGAACCTACACTGGCAGGCATTCTTTACCGGGGAGATAAAGCATCGAGAGGTTGTTTTGGCTGTCGGGGGAGAAAGCATGCCGCTGGAGCGATGAGAAGAAAAATTTATTTTTGAAATATTGAAAGTTTGGAGGAATAAGACGATGAGAATTGGAAATAGAGAGTTTGCATTTGGACGAAAAACATATATTATGGGGATTCTGAACGTGACGCCGGATTCTTTTTCTGATGGCGGCAGATGGAATGACATGGAACGGGCGAAAAAGCATGTGGAAGAGATGATCGGGGAAGGAGCGGACATCATTGATATTGGCGGTGAATCTACCAGACCGGGATATACGATTCTTCCGGATCAGGAGGAAATCGCCCGTGTGGTTCCGTATATTGAGATGGTAAAGAAAAATTTTGATATTCCGGTCTCTGTGGATACCTACAAAAGCGGTGTGGCGAAGGAGGCGTTGAAAGCAGGAGCGGACCTGGTCAATGACATCTGGGGGCTGAAATGGGATAAAGCCCTGGCAGACGTGATTGCCAAAAGCGGTGCGGCCTGCTGTCTGATGCACAACAGAAAAGAGCCGGATTATAAAGAATTTCTGCCGGATATGCTGGATGATCTGCGGGAAACCTTGCACATTGCCAGAAGCGCGGGTATCGCAGAGGATAAAATCATTCTGGACCCCGGCGTAGGATTTGGAAAAACTTATGAAAATAATCTGGAAGCGATCAACCATCTGGAGGAATTGCAGAAGCTGGGTTATCCCGTTTTGCTGGGAACATCCAGAAAATCCGTGATTGGCCTGACACTTGACCTGCCGGCGTCGGAACGGGTGGAGGGCACGCTGGTGACCACGGTATTCGGTGTGCTGAAAGGAGCCGCTTTCGTGCGCGTTCATGATGTTAAAGAAAATTACAGGGCGATCCGGATGACGGAAGCGCTGCTCTACGGAGCGGAAAAGGGAAAGTAAGAGGAACGAGTTTTGGATAAAATAAAGATTAAAGACTTGGAATTGTACTGCCGGCATGGGGTTTATCCGGAGGAAAATGCGCTGGGACAGAAATTTCTGTTTTCCGCCGTCCTGCATGTCAGCACAAGAGAAGCGGGAAAAACGGATGATTTGGGACAGTCCGTGAACTACGGGGAAATCTGCCATTTTATAAAGGATTTTATGGAGGCGCATACCTATAAACTTCTGGAGGCGGTTCTGGAAAATCTGGCGGAAGCGATCTTACTGCGCTGGACGCAGATTGACAGGATTACGCTGGAGGTGAAAAAGCCCTGGGCTCCGGTGGGACTTCCGCTGGATACGGTAGCCGTGGAGATTACGAGAGGATGGCATTTGGTATATGTGGCGCTTGGCTCGAATATGGGAGAGAAAGAAACATATCTTCGGAATGCGGTTTTGGCGCTGGATGAAAAAGAGGATTGCCGGGTGCTCAAAGTATCCGATTTTATTACAACAGCCCCTTACGGCGTGACAGAACAGGAAGAATTTCTAAACGGCGTGCTGTTTATGAAAACGCTTCTTACGCCAGAGGAGCTGCTTGTCCGGCTCCATGAAATTGAGGCGGCGGCCGACAGGGTGCGGCTGCTAAGGTGGGGACCCCGTACACTGGATCTGGACATCCTTTTCTATGATGATCTCATAATAGATACGGAGGAGCTGCACATTCCGCATATTGATATGCAGAACCGTGATTTTGTACTGGAGCCTTTGGCACAGATCGCGCCTCATCTGCGGCATCCGGTTTTTCATAAGACGATAGAACAGCTAAAAGGAGAATTGCATGGTTAATTTAAAAGAACTGAGAGACGAGATTGACGTCATTGATCAACAGATGGTAGAGCTTTTTGAAAAGCGCATGGACATCTGCAAACAGGTGGCGGAATATAAGATTCATACGGGAAAAAAAGTCTTTGACAGAACACGGGAAAAGACAAAGATCGACACGGTGAAGAGTCTGGCGCATAACGGGTTTAACGCGCATGGAGTAGAAGAACTGTTTTTACAGATCATGGCCATGAGCCGCAAGCTGCAATATCAGCTTCTG
>CAJKKX010000218.1 GCA_905200565.1 uncultured Lachnospiraceae bacterium | reverse complement strand
CGGCGATCACTGAATGCCTCTGGCATTCAGTGATCGCCGCCGCTCTATGAGAATGATATTTCTTTGAAAGGGACAGGAAAAGCAAACAAGGCGCTATCTGGGAAACAGGGGGATAATCAACCGGAATGGAGGAATTTGAAATGGATCATAGCGAATACAGAGAAGCTCTGGACGCCTATAAGCAGGAACGTCTCCCGGTGGTGCTGACCGCCGCCGAGGCCATGGATCTTCTCGGTGTGGGGAAAAACACCATGTACCGGCTCTTAAAGTCGGGGGAGCTGCCGGCAGTTCGGATTGGGCACTCTTGGCGTTTGACTTTGGAAGCAGTCGAATATTTTCTCTGCAACCGTAGCTAAATATTTAAATGCCCCTCATAACGCAAGAAAATATCAGATAGAATCTCGGAGTCCGAATATGTTCCGCTTTCCGCCAAATAGTGACTGTATAGGTGTTGATTATTGTAATACAGATATAAAATATAGCTGTCAGAGAAGCTTATTTTATCCAAAAGAGAATTACAAACAGGATCTGTATTACCTGCTAAGTATTTGTAAATCACAACACACCATGTTTCAAAGACTAAATCCCGTATGTGGCGATCCTCTAAATTTGGAAAAGATGAAGGCTGAAATACCGCAGGACGCACCATTTCACTATTTTTAGGGGGTTCCACTTCCTTGATTTCGGTAAAGAAATCCTTAAAGCCAAATATTCGGCTCAATGATTTAAGGGATTCGATAATAAAATTATATTGCGAAAGAGGAACTCCGCATTCTTCATTGATAAAGGCGTTCTCGACAGAGGTACTCCCTCTCAGAATAAAAAAATTTTTACTAAAATTGCATATATAAGCAGTCAAGAGGAAGGGCAAAAGACTACAAACAGCCGATTCTTCCAAATTGAGCATTTGATGAACATACCTGAATTTTCGTTCTAATGGTATGCTTCCAAGAACACTCGGACAAGTAGGGGGTGTAGGCTCCATGCCCTTTTTGATTTCGTTTTTTAATTTTTTAAAAAGGCACTCGCATTTTGTGCGATTTCTTATCAGCAAATATTCTTTGACATCTTCAAAAGAGTCTTCCAAATCTTCAAGATACCACCATGGGTCTAATGGCTGAAGCTTCTTCGCTCCTGGTCGCCGGGTCCGCAGCTTAAACAGCTTATTGAAATGCGCATCGATATCTTGAAAGTGATGTTCAAATTCACGCTCTATAGTTTCCCAGAAGGTTTGTGTATTCTTACAAGGCATCAATAACTCATTATCTGCTGGACATTCACTATTGCTTTCTTCGCGGATGTTTTGTGCTGGAATATTCCGTGACTGATATCCGTGTATCATATACTCCACGACGGAGCCTAAGGCATGTTCTTCTCGTTCCAAAAGAGATGCTATAATCTCCCAATTTTTCATAGAACTCTTCCTTTTTTAGCATTGCTTAATTTAATTCAGGCGACTAATTCGTAGAAAAAGCGGGCCGTAAAACAGGAAAAATATGGTGAATATCCCTAAATCCAGATCAGAATACAGAGGGGGCACAGCAAAATTGAGCCCCCTCTGTATTCTGATTTGTCCTCTGAAAACCAAAATAAGCCGCATGAAAAAAAAGAAGCGTTCGCGGCAATTGCCGAGTTTGTATATGATAGCTCTCGAGCCGGCTACTACACACTATCTGGAGGAGTCAAGATGAGTACGAAATTTCTGTTCCCTGATTGGGAGAACGAGGATGACGATTCGCAGGATCTCTGTGGACGTATGCGCGAGATGGCGGAGGAAGCCGCCCGACGGGAGCGCCAGGGGCTTCCGGAGAAAAAGGAGCCTGAACCGCCGGCTCCCACAGCCAAAAGCCCTCGGAAGCGGGCGAATTTCTTCTCCGATCTGGTGGAGCAGATCGCAAAAGCCAAAATTCTCCTGTTTACCGAGGACGGGGAGCCGTTCGCCTATGACGAAGAGCTGGGCTGCTACCAGCCCATTCCCCAACTGACGGCATGGCTTGCAAACTTCTT
Source organism: uncultured Lachnospiraceae bacterium (assembly GCA_905200565.1). The sequence continues at coordinate 2,816 of CAJKKX010000218.1, read as the reverse complement.
CCCGGAAATCACGACCCGGAGTCTTTTGGCGAACGATCTCCGCGAAATTGCCCAGCGCCTGACTTGGCGGGAAGACCTCCGGTGCTGCCGCGATGAGTTCAACCGGAGTAAAGAACTGGTGAATCTGGAAAATGGGGTTTTCAATCTGGAATCTGGCGAGCTGCTGGAGCACGATCCCCGGTTCCACTTTACTTACCAGGTTAAGGCCAGTTACCTGGAAGATCCTGAGCAAATCAAATGTCCCGTTCTCGAAGATTTCTGCCGTTCTTCTCTCGATGGAGACCCTAAAAAGCGGCAGCTGCTTCTGGAGATGATCGGCTACATTTGCTCCGACCTGACCGTTGGGAAGTGTGCTTTCTTCCTACAGGGACAACCAAATTCCGGAAAAAGTGTCATCGCCGAGTTCATCAGTCGGTTATTTGATCCATCGCTCGTGTCCAATGTACCGCTTCATCAGCTAGGAGAACGGTTTTCCCGAGCAGAATTGGCGGGCAAGAAAGTCAATATCGCCGGCGAGATTGCTGGGAGAGCCTTACGGGACATCTCCATTTTCAAGTCTGTCACCGGCGGCGACCGTATCACGGGCGAGTTCAAAGGGAAAGACCTCTTCTATTTCATCCCACGGTGCAAGCTGCTGTTTGCAGGCAACACGCTACCGCGGACGACCGAGGCGGATACCACCGCCGCCTTTGCAAACCGGCTCGTGGTCCTACTCTTCAATCAGAGCATCCCGCCGGAGAAACAGGATAAGAGCCTGCTGGATAGGCTTTGCAAAGAGGCGGACTCCATCGTGACCCTTGCGCTTCATGCCTTGCAGGACCTCATGGAACGGAATTTTGTGTTTGCTCTACCGGAGGATTCTAAGGCATTTCTGGAATCGTTTGTCAATCGATCAAACGTCCTGTCCGGCTTTATAAAGGAACGCTGTATCCTCTCCCCGGAGGCTCGCGTATTCAATACGGACCTCTTTGCGGCATTCGTGGATTATTGCGCACAGAATGGGCTGGAGGCACTCTCACTCAGCCAGTTCCATGACCTTTTGTCTGGAATTCCAGGCGTCTACGCCAAGCGCATCCGTATCGGAAAAGAGAACCGGCAAGGACATGTGGGAATCTCTCTAAAGAAAAGCGAATCCCATGGAACTTTGGAACAACAGCCTCGAACGCCTGCGTGGCTAAGGGGAGAAAGTTCCACGGAAGGTGGACCACATATCATTTCAAAGAGGGAGGAAGACGATGCCCAGCAAGAAAAAGCGTGAAGATCTCCCGCTCTTCTTATCCCCGGATCAGGCAGCAAAAATCAGCGGCCTCGGCGTCAACCGCATCCGCCAGCTGATGGAGGATGGGCAGTTGGAGTATCTGCCAGTCGGCAACCGGCGGCTGACAACCGTCCAGGCTCTGCTGGACTATTACAAGCGGGCCAAAGTACCGGCTGCGGCCTGAAAGGATGCGTTACCCTGATTTTACCATCTGGCCCTAGGCGCGTCAAGAGTAGGTGGGCGGTGGTTTGCTTGGAGAGCAAACCACCGCCCACCTCTAAAAGGAGGAATAATGTATGGCTGTTACAGAACGAACCGTGAGAAATAAGCGCAACAGCGCGGGAGAACTCACTGGAAAGGCCGGCACTGTGTACGATGTGAATGTCAAGTACAAGTCCGGCGGAAAGAGCAAGACCTATTCCCGCAAGGGCTTCCTGACAAAGAAGGACGCCTTACAGCATGAAGCGGAGATGAAAGCGAAGCTGACAAACCCGGCATACACGCCGCCCTCTGCTGTTCAGCGAAAAATGACTGTGCAGGAGTACATGACGGAGTGGATCGACCGGCATGGCTCTGCAAATCTCCGCCCCAGCACCGAGGCCAGCTATCGGAGTCACATGAAGAACCACATCTTCCCCTATATCGGAGATGTATTTCTGAACCAGCTCTCCCCGGCCATGCTGGACGATATGTACCGGCAGCTTGCTGAAAAGGGCCTCTCTCAGTCCTCGGTCAAATACGCACACCGGATCATGGGCGTCTCACTGGAACATGCCCGCCGGTATCACTACATTAGCAGCAATCCGGCCAGGGATATTTTGACGAAGTTCGGAAAGCAGAGCAAGACGCCAGATCCTTACACGGTAGACCAGATGCGGCAGCTGCTGGCTGTTGTCATGGGGACGGAGTGGGAGCTGATCGTAGTGCTGGGAGGATTGTATGGGCTTCGCCTCAGCGAGATCATCGGACTGCGGTGGAGGAACGTGGATCTGGCTGAAAATACCTTTGGCGTTGTGGAGCAGCTCCCATTCAACACGCCTGCGAACACCACAGTGATCTCTGAGATGGCTCCCGTGAAATCCAGTGAGCGGACGCTTCCCATTACACCGCTCGTCAGACCATACTTTGAGCGGCATCTGGAACTCCAGAAGGAACAGAAGCGTTTTGCAAAGCAGTCAGGGAATCTGTACTTTGACAACGACCTTGTATTCGCAAAGCCTAACGGCTCTCCCAAGCGGCGGGAGCGGATCTCCGCGAATTTTGGACAGTTGCTGCGTCACGCAGAGATGCCCCATATCCGCTTTCACGATCTGCGGCACACAGCAGCAACCAATATGCACCAGCTGACCGGAGACTTCTATACGGTTGGACAGATCCTGGGGCACAGCCTGAAGGGGATCGGCATTCAGCTCCAGCTCTCCAACAACCTGGAAGCCGTCACGGCGCAGTATGTAGATGTGAGAATGGAGAGGAAGCTATATGTCCTAAACATCTACCATGAAGCGGTCCTGGGTTCCAGTGAGAAAACATGAAGCGCGGAGGTGCGCGCGATGCTCAT
>CAJKKX010000217.1 GCA_905200565.1 uncultured Lachnospiraceae bacterium | reverse complement strand
CCAGCCGTTCTGACCGGATGCGGCGGTGGCGGGTCGTCAAGCCAGAAGTCTGGTGAACTTCCGGAGCTGACAGAGGATCGTTATACTCTGGATGAAAACACGCCGGCATGGCAGCTCGACAAGAAGGAGAATACCGAGCTGACCTGGTATGTGAATGCAGACTGGTGGAACACTGACTGGGGCAATGATGTAGTTACCAAGAAGATCAAAGAGGATCTGAAACTGGATGTAAAATTTATTACAGGTGATGACACCAAGCTGAACACCTTCTTTGCGGGCGGCGAAATGCCGGATATTATCACGATTCTGGATGCAAGCTCCTCTGCGGCAAATTCCGCGGCGAAATGGGCGCTTCCGCTGAATGAGCTGGCCGAGAAATATGATCCGTATTTCTTCGAGGTAGCGGCGCCGGATACACTGAACTGGTTCAGGCTGGATGACGGAAATACCTATGGATATCCGGATTATTCCAATGGTCAGGCTGATTACGACAGCGGCGCACTGAAGGCTTCCACAGCATTTGCTATCCGTAAGGATGTCTATGAAGAGCTGGGTGAGCCGGAGATGGGAACACCGGAACAGTTTCTGGATGTACTGGGACAGATTAAGGAAAAATATCCGGATCTGATACCGTTTGGTTCCAACTCCATGACAGACAGCGCCGGTTCGCTGGAAGCGGATCTTCAGAACTTCCTAGGCGTACCTGTTGAAAATGAGGATGGAACCTGGTATGATAGGGACATGGATGAGGATTATCTGACATGGATCAATGTTCTGAGCCAGGCTTACCGTAAGGGGTATATCAGCGACGATAATTTCTCTGATGACGGAACTTCCCATGAGGATAAGATCAAAGCCGGCAAATATGCCTGCGTGTTCATCGGCGGCACACCGCAGCGTTCCGGTCCGCTCCAGGTTTGGAGAAGCGGACATCCGGATGCCGAGTACATTGCGATTGACGGACCTCAGAGCACATTGGGACGCAAACCGACACTGAACCAGGCAGGACTGTCCGGCTGGATGATCAACTACATTACCAAGGATTGTAAGGATCCCATCAAGGCAATCGAACTCTTTACTTACCTGATCTCTCCGGAGGGCGGTATCCTTTGCAAATACGGTGTTGAGGGAGAAACCTATGAAATTAACAGCGAGGGTCTCTATGAGCTGCTTCCGGAAGTAAAGGAGATGCAGTTGAATGACAACGATGCCTTCAAGAAGACCTACCGTCTGTCTGAGTTCATCGTATTCGGTCATGACCGTTATGATTATCTGTCGGCCGATAAGCCGGAGGCTACCCTGCAGATGCAGGAATGGGGTGAAGGAAAACTGAAATCCCAGTTTGTTATTGAGAATATTAAACCGGATCAGGGTACTGCGGAAGCCAGAAGCCTGAGCGCTATCACGACTAACTGGTATACTACTCTGACCAGCCTGATTCGCTCCAAGGATGATACAGAGTTTAACAAGATTCTGGAAGATCACAAGAAATTCCGGGAGGACAATAACTTTGATGCCATTGTGAAGATTTACAATGAAAAGATGGCAAAGAACAGAGAAAAACTTGAAGGTAAGTAAAACATGTATATGGATGTTTACACAACAAGTTCATCGAAACGCTTTGAGAAAACCGTCATGGAATTTGTGGATCGTCCCAGAGCGGAGATGAATCTGATCAAAATCTATCCCGATGAAGTGTATCAGGAGATCCTGGGATTTGGCGGCGCGCTCACAGAATCCTCCGCATACGTGTGGAGCAGAATGGGGGCGGAGAATAAAGAAAAACTGCTGGGGCTGTATTTTGGCCCCGGCAGCAACGACTATAATCTTTGCCGGATCCATATCCAGAGCTGCGATTTTTCTTTGGGAAACCGCAGCTATGTGGAAGATGGGGATGGAGAGCTGACCACGTTTTCCATAGAGGGAGACCGGACGTATATCCTTCCTTTCATAAAGGCGGCGCAGGAGAAAAACGGAGAGATTTCATTTCTGGCATCTCCCTGGAGTCCTCCGGGCTTTATGAAGACCAATGGTGAGATGAATCACGGTGGAAAGCTGAAGGAAGAATATTATGATTCCTGGGCCAGGCTGATCGTGAAGTTTGTACAGGCATATGAAAAGGAAGGCATTGTCGTTTCGCGTCTGACGCTGCAGAATGAGCCTGTGGCTGTTCAGCGCTGGGAATCCTGTATTTTCTCCGGCGAGGAGGAGCGGGAGTTTGCCTGCGGATATCTGAGAAAGCGATTGGATGAAGCTGGCTATCAGCAGGTAAAGCTGAACATCTGGGATCAAAACAAGGATCTGATCATTGAGCGGACGAAGGAGACCTTTTCCACAGAAGAAGCATATCAGGCTATTCAGGGCATTGCATTCCATTGGTATTCCGGGGATCACTTTGAAGCGCTGCGGGCTGTCCGTGACAGATATCCCGATAAGGAGATTATTTTTACGGAAGGCTGCGTGGAGTACAATGGATTTTCCAAAAGAACGGAGCATGATTTTGCGGAATCCTATGCGCACGGGCTGATCGGTGACCTGAATGCGGGGATGAATGGATTTATTGACTGGAATGTATATCTGGATCAGCAGGGCGGACCGAACCATGTGAAGAATTTCTGCGATGCGCCTGTTATGTGCGATTTGGAAAATGATACGGTGGAAGTGAAGATGTCCTATTATTATATAGGTCATTTCAGCAGATTTATCCGACGTGGTGCAAGGCGGCTGCTTACAACCAGATATACCAATAATCTGGAGTGCTGCGCCTTCCGCAATCCGGACGGGGAAATGGTACTGATCGTGATGAACGCCACAGATCAGGAACAGAAATTTGAACTTATGGTAGAGAAAAAGACCTGCCGGATGCAATTAGAGGCACATTCTATTATAACAGTCTGTTGGAAATAAAAAGATGGGGCTGTTGCAAAATATGTTTAAACGGTATTTTGCAATAGCTCCTTTTTGACGGAGGAGAGAGATGATGGACAATATAAATAAGACAGCGGTTCCCAAGAAGGGTCTCGCAGCTTTTGCCAGAAAAGCAGCGGCGGAGGGAATCGTTCTTCTGAAAAATGATGATCATATGCTGCCGTTTTCCGGAGAAGACCGGGTCGCAGTGTTTGGAAGAATGCAGATTGCTTCCTACCGCAGCGGCACGGGATCGGGCGGAGCGGTAAATGTGGAGTATGCGGTCAGCATTCTGGATGGACTGCGGGCGCAGAAGGTTTTTGCGATTGATGAAAAACTGGCGGAGGTCTATGAGGACTGGATAGCGGAGCACCCCTTTGATGACGGCGGCGGAGGCTGGGCGGCGGAACCGTGGCATCAGGAAGAAATGGAGCTGAGCCGTCAGGTGCTGGAAGCTGCCGCTGCCGCGAATAATAAGGCGGTCATTGTGATTGGCCGTACCGCCGGGGAGGATAAGGACAACAGTGATGTGGAGGGCAGCTATCGTCTCACGAAAAAGGAAATGGGAATGCTGCGGGATGTCTGCGCGCATTTTGACCAGGTAGCGGTGCTGCTGAATGTCTCCAATATTATAGATATGAAATGGATGGAAGAATCCGGCATAGCTTCTTCTGTGAAGACGGTGATGTATATCTGGCAGGGAGGCATGGAGGGTGGAAATGCTGTGGCGGATGTGCTGAGCGGCGCGGTCACTCCTTCCGGGAAGCTGACAGACACGATTGCCAGAGATCTGGCAGATTACCCTTCTACAAAGAACTACGGGGGCGATACCCGCAATATTTATGAGGAAGATATTTACGTGGGGTACCGTTACTTTGAAACATTTGCCCCGGAACGGGTGATGTTTCCTTTTGGCTACGGACTATCCTACACAGATTTTGTTCTGGAGCCGGGAAACGGTATTTGTGATGAAAAAGGAAAAAAACTGGAACTGGAAGTGACAGTAAAAAATACAGGAGACCGGAGGGGCAAGGAGACTGTGCAGGTTTATGTGCAGGCGCCGCAGGGAAGGCTTGGAAAGCCGGTCAGAGTGCTGGCGTGTTTTGCTAAGACCGGGACACTGGAACCGGGCGGACAGGAAACGGTGCGTCTGTCTGTGCCGTTCGTGAATTTCGCGTCCTATGATGATGGCGGTGTAACGGGAAACAGGAGCTGCTGGGTGCTGGAAGGCGGGGAATATCATGTTTATGCAGGCAATAGCTGCAGAACGGACCAGCAGGTGTTTTTTGACGGCGCGCCATGCTTCCTGTTAAAGGAGACGCTGATACTGGAACAGTTAGAGGAAGCGTTGGCGCCGGTGCAGCCTTTTCAGAGAATTGTTCCGGGTGCGGAGGGCAAAAACGGCAGTTTTGCAATGGCCTTTGAGGATGTGCCGCTGGCACAGGCGGATCTGAAAAAAAGGATTCTGGAACGTCTTCCGAAGGAGATACCCTTCACGGGTGACCGTGGTATTACTTTACAGCAGGTCAGTGAGGGAATCGCTTCTCTGGATGAATTTATCGGTCAGATGAGTCCGGAGGATCTGGCGGTGATGGTGCGTGCAGAGGGCATGAGCAGTCCTATGGTAACGCCCGGAACAGCATCTGCATTTGGCGGTGTAGGGGACAGGCTGCAGGAGTGGGGCATCCCCGTTGCGTGTGCGGCAGACGGGCCTTCCGGCATTCGCATGGAAGGCGGCAGAAAAGCTACCCAGCTTCCCATCGGAACACTTCTGGCGGCCACCTGGAATGTCCCGCTGATGGAGGAGCTGTATGCTCTGGAAGGACAGGAAATGGTGCTTAACCAGATCGATACATTACTGGGACCGGGTATAAATATTCGGAGAAATCCTCTCAACGGCAGAAATTTTGAGTATTTTTCCGAGGATCCGCTGTTAAGCGGCAGTATGGCGGCGG
>CAJKKX010000216.1 GCA_905200565.1 uncultured Lachnospiraceae bacterium | reverse complement strand
TGATCTTTTGAAGATCAAGGGCGTCCGTGCCGTACAGGACTATATGATTGGCGAGGTACAGCGCGTATACCGTTTACAGGGTGTAGAAATCAACGATAAGCACATCGAGGTCATCGTGCGCCAGATGCTGAAAAAGATTCGGATCGAGAACAACGGAGATACCGATCTGCTTCCGGGCACACTGGTTGACATTCTCGACTTTGAGGATGAAAATGAGAAAGTGATCGCAAAAGGCGGCGAGCCGGCAGAAGGAAAACAGGTCATGCTTGGTATTACCAAGGCGTCCCTGGCAACCAATTCCTTCCTGTCAGCGGCATCCTTCCAGGAGACGACAAAGGTTCTGACCGAGGCGGCGATCAAGGGTAAGATCGATCCGTTGATCGGCCTGAAAGAGAATGTCTGCATCGGTAAGCTGATTCCTGCCGGAACGGGTATGAAGCGTTACAGAAATGTAAAGCTGGATACGGAGATGGAAGAATACGAAGAAGAGGATGAAATAGAGCTGGGAATCTCGGAGATGGACGCCGACGAGGATATGTTTGATGAGGAAATTCCAGCGATGGAAGAAGCAGAAGAACTGCTTTCGGTGACGGAGGAGTAAGGATTTCCGCTTATTCAAAATCCGGACAGGGAAGAAATCATATTTTATGAATTTCTTCCCTGTTTTTGATACATCCGAATGCGGGAGCGCTGTTAGCGCCAGATTTTCCGTATTCATTGGCAGACAGAGGAATATCACAGGAAGGAAACCGTTATGAGAGATAAGGATTGGGGAAAGAAAAGAAAGAAAGGCCATGTAATCACCGGGGTACTGCCAGACTCGATTGCGGAGGAAATGGGGATAGAACCGGGAGACCAGCTTCTGGAAATGAACGGAGAGACAATCGAGGATGTGTTTGATTACCGCTTTGGAATCAGGGACGAATTTGTGCAGATATTGATTCGAAAAGCGGATGGGGAAGAGTGGCTGCTGGAAATAGAAAAGGAATATGACGAGGATCTGGGCGTTGAATTTGAGACGGATTTAATGAGTGATTACCGCTCCTGCTGCAATAAATGTATTTTCTGCTTTATTGACCAGATGCCGAAGGGGATGCGGGAAACGCTGTATTTTAAAGACGATGATTCCAGGCTTTCTTTTATGCAGGGAAATTATATTACCCTGACGAATATGAAAGAAAAGGATATTGACCGGATTATCCGTTATCATCTGGCGCCTATCAACATTTCGGTTCAGACTACCAACCCGGAGCTGCGCTGCAAGATGCTTCATAACCGTTTTGCAGGGAAGGTACTCAGGTATATCGACAGGCTCTATGAGCATCAGATCGAGATGAACGGCCAGGTCGTACTTTGCGCGGGCGTAAACGACGGCGCAGAGCTTGTGCGTACCCTGAATGATTTGGAAAAATATATTCCCTGTATGCAAAGCGTTTCTGTGGTTCCGGCAGGACTGACAAAATTCCGGGAAGGACTGTTTCCGCTGGAAGTGACCGGACAGGAAAAGGCGAGGGAAACGATTGCAATTGTGGAACAGAAGCAAAGGGAGTGCGTGGAGAGATACGGCATCCATTTCGTACATGCCAGTGATGAGATGTATGATCTCGCAGGATACCCTGTGCCGGAAGCAGAAAGATACGACGGGTATCTTCAGTTGGAAAACGGGGTGGGCATGGTGCGCCTGCTGACGGAGGAGGTAAAAGAAAAACTGAGGGAGATACAGCGGGATTCCGGGCGTGACAGGAGCATCCGAAGAAAAGTGACGGTCGCCACGGGCGTGATGATCGCAAAGATAATCGAAGAGCTTGCGCAGGAAGTGAGGAAAGTCTTTCCGGGCGTCGAGGTGCAGGTGGTTCCCATCCGGAACCGGTTTTTCGGGGAGACCATCACAGTTACCGGGCTGATTACCGGGCAGGATTTGACGGAACAGCTTTTCGAAATGCAGAAAGGCGGGTTTGAAATCGGGGAAGCGCTTCTCGTATCCTCAAATATGTTCCGCACCGGGGAAAAGGTGTTTCTTGATGATATGACGCAGAAAGAAGCGGAGCAGAAGTTGGGAGTAGCTTTATGTCCGGTGGATTCCACAGGGGAAGATTTCGTGGAGTCCATCGTTGACAGGGATTATGCAATGCGCCGTGTGAATGATCAATTCGTGTATCTGGCGGGGAGAGAGTGACAGGCGGCGCTGTTTTAAAACAGAGTAGCCGCAGAGAGGAAAGAAATCTACCCCGCAATAGCCGCAAAGCCTGCCCGTACCACTCTGGCAAGCGCTGTCGGCGATACCTTGATTGTAGAGCCGATGCGTCCGCCGCTCACATAGATTTGTTCAAAATTTTCAGCGCTCTTGTCGATGACGGTACGAAACTGCTTTTTCATTCCAAGAGGGCTGCATCCGCCCCGCACATATCCGGTAATCTTCGTAATGTCCTTTACATGAATCATTTCGACTGATTTTTCGCCGACCGCTTTTGCAGCCGTCTTTAGCTGAACCTCCTCTGCAATGGGAATCACAAATACATAATATTCCCCGCTCTTTCCCTGCGCAACCAGAGTTTTAAAGGACTGTTCTATGGGAGCGCCTGTTTTTTCGGCTGTGTGCAGTCCGTCAATGAATTCATCGCATTCATAGGTGAGCACTTCATAAGGGATTTTGTTTCTGTCCAGTATGCGCATTGCATTTGTTTTTATTTCTTTTGCCATAAACTCTCATCCTTTCTCTGACAGCATTATTTTATGCTCTTTGCCGTTTTTTTGCAAGAGAGAAAATCTAAGGATTTACAAATAAAAAAGGACATGCTATAATTGGTATGTAGGATTCCTCAGCGGAAGTGGAGGAAGAATGAAGAAAAAGAAAAAACTGAAAGAATTGACCATCAAAGATAATTTCCTGTTTGGAGCGGTTATGATGGAGGAGGAGAATTGCAGGCATTTTTTGGAGCTTGCACTGGGATTTCCAGTTGAAAGGGTAGAAATCAGTAAAGAAAAGAGTATTGTTTACCACCCGGAATATAAGGGGGTGCGTCTGGATATTTACGCAAAGGATCAGGATAATACCTGTTACAATGTAGAGATGCAGATGGTACAGAAGGCAGATCTTGGAAGAAGAAGCCGCTATTATCATAGCCATATTGATATGGAACTGCTTATGAGCGGAAGAGGTTATGAGGAGCTTCCTGATGCGTATGTTATTTTTATCTGTGATTTTGATCCTTTTGGAATGGAAAGATACTGCTATACGTTTCATATGAATTGTGGGCAGGTGCCAGGATTTTGTCTTGGAGATGGATGCCACAGTATTTTTCTGAGTACCTGTGGGAAAAATGACAGTGAAGTTTCCGGAGAACTGATTAAATTTTTGGAATATGTAAAGGCAGATGTGAAGGAAAGTGAAAGGGATTTTGGTGATAGTTTCGTAAGAAAGCTTCAGGAATCTGTTTTTCGTATCAAGGAAAGCCGGGAAATGGAGGAAAGGTTTATGCTATTAGAGGAATGGCTGAAGGAGGAGCGTGCGGAAGCAAAGGCAGAAGGAAAGGCAGAAGGAAAGGCAGAATCTGTACTTGAATTGCTGGAAGAGTTTGGCGAAGTTCCGGAGGATTTGAAAGTAAGAATCATGCAGGAAAGAAACCTGGAAGTTTTGAAAAGAATGATGAAGGCAGCGGTACGTGCGAAATCTGTGGAAGAATTTCAAAAGACGATTTCATCATGAAGAATATTTTCTTGGCTCAATAGAGCATCCATAAAACATATCTTTGCAGATGCAGGGGAGTGATAAACACTCCCTGCATCTGTATATCGTACATGTTCAGACCAAATCGGTCAAAATCAGAATGTCAGGCGGGGAATCCTACCTCTGAAATTTAAAAAGTGATCCCATTTTCGGCAAACGCTTTTTGCCGGTCAATACATGTCCCGCATCGCCCGCAGGGAGTGTCGCCGCCCTCATAACAGCTCCAGGTCAGCTCGTAGGGGACTTTCAGGCGAATGCCTTCCCGAACGATGCGGGCCTTGTTCCAGTTGATAAACGGCGCTTCGATCTTCAGCGCTTTTCCGCTGCCCTCAAAGACGGCCTGGTTCATATGGTGATAAAAGGCTTCGCTGCAATCCGGATACGCATTTCCGGCGGCATCGTCGTGGTGGGCGCCATAATAGATATAAGAGCAATCCATAGAGAGGGCGACACTGGCGGCAGAGGCAAGAAACAGTCCGTTGCGGAAGGGGACGTAGGTAGTGACTGGGGCGCCGTCCCGGTCTTTTAACTGCTCGGCGTAGGATTCTTCGGGAATCTTTTCTGTCGAATGCGAGAGCAGAGAGCAGTTGCTATGCGCAAAAATCGGCGTAAGATTCAGTTCCATCCCCGATATTCCATAGTGGAGCAGAATCTTTTTTGCAGCCTCGATTTCTTTGATATGTTTCTGCCCATAGCGGATGGAGAGGGGAATGACCTGCTCCTTTCCGAAACGTTCGATCGCCAGGGCCAGACAGGTGGTGCTGTCTACGCCCCCGCTGAACAGAACCATTGCTTTTTCTTTCATAAAGCATCCTCCTAACGGTTATCGACTTTTTCCGGATACAGGTCATGATGGGTCAGCCGTTCAAAAGCGGCTTTTTCCCAGCAGGTTCCCGGTTTTCCATAGTTACAGTAAGGGTCGATGGAGATACCGCCGCGGGGGGTAAATTTGCCCCATACTTCGATGTATTTGGGTTCCATCAATGCGATCAGGTCTTTCATGATGATATTTACGCAGTCCTCGTGGAAGTCTCCGTGATTGCGAAAGCTGAACAGATAGAGCTTCAGAGATTTACTTTCCACCATCCGTTCGCCGGGAACATAGGAAATGTAAATGGTGGCGAAATCCGGCTGTCCGG
>CAJKKX010000215.1 GCA_905200565.1 uncultured Lachnospiraceae bacterium | reverse complement strand
TTACCCTTCGGATAGACCGCATCCACGTCCATATCCATCACCGTGTTTTTCTCATAGCTTTCAATTTCAGAATTCTGACAGAGTTCTTCGCCGATTCGTTCCAGTTCTTCCTTCGTCTTTGCCTCCGGAAATTTTAACTGGTAGACATTTGTGTACGCAATCATTCCCACGATTTCCGCCTGATACGGGGCGGCCAGTTCTTCTACATCCGCCCTCGTCACGCCGGGAGCCGCCGTCAGGAGAAGCTGGTTGTCCGCATACTGCAAACCCGTCTCTTCATCAAACGCCGCATGCGCTTCCTCCACATCCTCGCCAAACAATTCCCCGTCGTTCTCCGATATCCACTCACTCTCCGCTGTTTCCTTTCTCTGTACCCCCGCATCCCCGGATGAAAACAGGAAATACAGGAGCGTTGCGCCAAGACCAGCCGCCAGTATAGTCATCGTGATGCACAATGTGACGATAAGCGCTCTGTATTTCTCACTTTGCCTGTCCTTCATAGATTCTTTCCTCCCCCTTATCCTGTAATCGAATACCCCGCCGCAGGCTGGCGGGGCATATCATCTTCGTCACCGGGCGTCTTTCGAATGGCCGCCCGATTTCTGCACTATGTATCTTTATCCCAGCGTAATCTCATTGCTGCCGTCCGCAAGCTGCAAGACGGTTCCGGCCGGGAATACCATCGGCACATCCTTCTGCAAACGCACGCCGTTTACAAATGTTCCATTGCTCGAATGGTCTTTTACAACGTAAGAATTTGTCGCCGCCTGATAACGGATACTGCAATGAATGTTGCTGACATGCGGATCCTGAATCAGAAGATTCGCATTCTGCCTGCTCTTTCCAACCACGACCTTGCTCTCCTGTGGAAGCGAGAAGCCCTGCCCCATAGCGATGCCTTTGGTACATCTGACCTGTCCCATAACAGACCTAGACCGTGGAGGTGTAGGAGGTGTTGGCGGTGTTGGCGGTGTTGGCGGCGTTGGAGGTGTTGGCGGTTCTGGGGGTAATGGAGGATACTCCCCCCAGTCATTCCCCACAAACATCGAAACCACACTGACGATTAACAGCAGTACGGCAACGATAAAAGCGATCAGAAACGCAACGCCCCAGAAACAGGAAATCAGCTTCGTTATTAAGGAATCCAGAGAGCCTCCCAAATTCCCCAAACTCCCCATATTTCCCAGAGCATTTTCCAGGATACTTCCAATATCTATACTCTTTGCTGCGGCTCCTGGAGACAGAAACTGCCATATTCCAAAAAGAACCGTTGCAAAAAGCCCATAGGCTGCACTGATAGAAAGGGAAATATACTTTGTCCACTGAAGCCCAAATCCCAAAACAGTCACAAGCATTACCAGAATTGCAAGAACAAAAACAATCCATAGCAAAACCCGCAGCATATTATATGGATTTTCAATTCCTTCCAGCGGCGTTTCTGAAAGCTCTTCTGAGCTCTCCATTCCGAAAAATGACGCAAAGCTATGTGTCATAATTCTTCCCGGCGTAATACTGGAAATCTTTATTCCCGCTTCTTCTTCTGCCTGTTTCACCTCTTCATCAAAATCTTCTGCTTTTTTATCTAATTCCTCACTGGCAACGGAGCCCAAAACATCCCCAAGAACTCCGGCTGACTGCATCAGCTTATTGCCCATCTTCTTTATTGCATTCCCATTAAAATGAAACGCCGGCAAAAACATCGTCACCAGCATCCCAGCTGACAGAATCACAATCACCAGCATCTGCCACAATTTCATTGTTTTTCTCTGTTCCATTCTTTTCCTCCTTTGCATTTACAGCTATCTTTTATCCGGCGAATATCACTTCTTCAAACAGCCGGTTCGGGTATGCTGGCTCATTCGTATTTTTCAGCCATCCTCTTTTTCCGTTTGAGGATTTCGCATACAGATACCAGCGCCCCTTCCTCTTACAGCATTTTACAAACTTTACGCAGTCTCCCCGGTACAGCACGCTGGAAACCTCCTGACCGCCCGCGCTTTTGTACAGCCTGACCTCCCGTGCGGCGGTAAAGGTACTGCCTCCGCCCGGTCTTGTGATGGATACAGGGTAGCAGGTTTTCGAACCTTCCGACGGTACAAGTTTTCCCTTACGGTATCGGTATCTGACATTTGCATCGACACAGCCGATTGCATTCGCCATCCAGCTACACCTGATCTCTACCTGCTTTCCTGAGACTTTGTTTACCTGGAAGCGATTCTGTCTCTTGCTTGGGCTTGCTATCTTCTTCTCATCCAGAAGCTTTTTCAGCCTGCCGGAGCGAATCTCATAAATCCCATTGATGACGCTCGCTTCATCCATCCCCACTACGCTGATATAAAAAAGTGTCGTTTTCCTGCTTTTCCACGGAATCTTCCGGATTTCTGTATAGAAGAGATCCGTACTTGAAAATTCATCCTGTCCGGACACGGTTCCAATGTAATCGCCATCCAGATAAAAATACAGCGCAATATTCGCTGTGGAATATCCCCATCTGCTTTCCGTGACTTTCACGCTCCGGTTCTTTCCCTCAACCTTCGCCGTGTATGTCTGCCCCGGACGCATCTGCGCTCCTGCCGCCTGCGCTTCCCTCCCGGAAAGCCACAGCCCCGCAAGCATAAGCAGGAAACATACCGCATACGTTTTCCATTTCCGTTTTAACATCTCTTTTCCCATCCTTTCTTATCAGGAAATCTTCAATCCTGTTATAAGATACCCATATGCCGCATTCAGTTTTTTCTTTATCGTAATTTTTACAGTAACCGTATACAGCGGGCGATTCCCCATCTGTTGATCTCCCCAGTGGCGATAGAAAGCCGCCCGTTCCGTCACCACATACTTTCCTCTCCCTGCTTTTTTTACTGATTTTACTTTCATATCATGCGCACATTCCGCCATGACTCCATAGAAGTAAACCTTACTTCCGAGCAGATTCTGTGCGATACCCATACGATAGGAGCTCTTCTTCCTATAATCAGATATCTTTGGAAGATTCAGCCTGGTACACGAACCAAAAAGATCCCGGTAGACGCTTTTCACATCTGACGCATCATATACTTCAACTATATCCGGACAGCCAGCCTTTGGCTCATAACTGGCTTCCGCTGATTTTGTACAACTGGCATATCCCGCTGCGATTGCCGACTTCGCCTTTGTATCCAACTCTCCTTTATAAAACTTCTTCATCGCCTTCAGGTACCCTTTTTTATCAGGAAGCTCCCTGTCCCTGAATGCGAAGCTCCCATAAGTATTAAAAAGAAGGCTGCTGACAAAATAATCCGTAGTGCTCACGATTTTTTCCTGTGATGGCGTAACTGCCGCCGCCTGAACCGGCGGCACTTTCTGAAATAGCAATCCAAACAGGATAAGCGCCAGAAGCATCCTCCCCTTCCACTTCTTCCTCCCTGTAACCCACTCTCTTCGCATAAACTTTCCCATCCTTTCCTACAACAACCGGAACTGCTGTTCCATACTTCCTATACAGATCACATCGCCCCTGCGCACGGAATGGTACACGCCTTTTTGGAGTTTTATCCCATTGGAAAGGCGGACGCCGTTCGTGGACTGGTCAAACACTTCATAATATCCGCTGTAGGGATTAAAGCGCACCGCGCAATGAATCTGACTGACGTAAGGATCCGAAATCCTCACATCCACGCCCTCCGCAGAACCAATCGTCATCGTCTTTCCCTGAAGATAAATAACGCGCCCCACGTTCGCTCCGCAGATTCCCTGCATTCCCGGAGGAAGCTGATTCTTCACGGAACCTTTTCCTTCCCTGCAAAGCTTCCCTTTTTCCTGATCGATCGGCCCCCAGAAAAATGCGGCATAATAGACAGCCGTCACCGCCAGAAGCATCCAGAAGGCTGCCGTTCCAATCCAGTACCCCCGCGCATTCATCCATGCCCTGTGGCCGCCGTTCACATAGGAATACTCATCGCCCAGATAGTCTGCCGCATACATCAGAATATTCAGAGCCGTATCACACAGCGCCAGAACGGTCAAAAGCGTCCCCAGATGGTATCTGGAAAAGAACTGGACAAACGCACAGACGACGACAGCCAGTGACAGCAGCAATATCAGAAGAAATAAAACCAGGTTTAGCGGAGAGCGGGAAATTCCACAGGAAAACCCAATGCTCAAAAGTAAAAAGTGGAGCAAAAAGGTCAGCAGATAAAACACGCCCGCTCCGTACAGCATGACGACCGCCTTCAGACGAAATGCCATGAGTACCGCCATCCCCGCTGAAAAAAGCAGCAGTAAAATCCATGTCACATGCCCTTCTCCCATCGCAAGGGCAATTAGCGACATTAGAGTCGTAAAGCAAACCGCACACCACAGCACAAACTCCAGGATCACGCCCGGCGTCCGCTTCCTTGCCAGTGCGGTAAAAATATTGTCAATCATCTCGTTCCTCCTTCCGGCGCTTTCCAGAACCCCGGCTTTTTATTTCGTAATCTTTGCGCTCTTTGCCAGACCTTTTCCTTTGAACAGCTTTTTGTAAGCCTTTAATTTCGCCTTCGGCACTTTGATCTTTGCTTTTTTGTGAATTCCCTTAAACGCCGCTTTTCCGACCTTTTTCAGGGACTTCGCATAAATGGTGATTTTTTTCAGCTTTTTGCATCCGGCAAAGGCTTTGGCTTTGATCTGCGTGACCTTATAAGACTTTCCGGCTACGATCAGCACATTCGGGATGCTGGCCGACGTTACTTTTTTATTCCGCAGGGATACGAAAGCGACCTGTCCATTTCCCAGATTTTCATAAATTCCATTTCCGCCGTATGCGGTCGTCCAGAAGGTCTGGGACGGTTCCTGTACCTGCGAGCCCCCTGCCGGCTTAATGTATCCCGCGCGAAGCGCATACTGGTAAGCATAAGAGCCAGGGCTGCATGTAAC
>CAJKKX010000214.1 GCA_905200565.1 uncultured Lachnospiraceae bacterium | reverse complement strand
TTGCCGTGGCAAACGAGGTATGGATGCTGGAAAACGCCGTATACTCTGTTTTGTCGCCGGAGGGATTTGCGGCGATCCTATGGAAGGACGGGAAGCGCGCCCGGGAAGCGGCGGCAGTCATGAAAATGACGGCGGCGGAGCTTGCCGGAGCAGGTATTATAGAGAAAGTGATTCCCGAACCGGTTCCGGCGGACAAGGACGACATGGAAGCGTTGGCGGCTGACCTGCGCAGGGAGATTCTGAGGTTCTTAAAGAGGTACCGAGAGACGTCCGGGGAAGAAATCGCGCGGGCGCGCTATCAGCGGTTCCGCAGGATGTGAGGAAAGAACTTTTCGACAGCTTTCGCTGCCCTGTCATGCGGCGGGGCATGTTTTAGAAAGGGCTGTTATCCCCCTAAATTCCATGAAAAACCGCATTACTCGAAGTGCTTTAAGCACACAAATGGATGAAGCTTTACATAAAATTCCTGCAGGTTCATGTACCGGTAAAATCGGCGCCTGCAGGCTTTTTTTGTCGAGCGGAAATGCTTTTCAAAACTGGATTTGTGCTTTATACTCTGCAAGTGACGGCGGACATGCAGTTACCCGGGGATGATGCGTGGGACGACCGTCAGAAACCAAATTTCATAAAAATTAAAAAGGGGGATCACTATGATACGCACAATCATAGAAACAGGCACATTACTTTACGCGATGGCGGCAGTCGGGATGCTGGGGATACTTTGTCAGCTCATTATTAGCAGGCGCTATAAGCTGCTGATACGGGAGGCGTCGGACACACAACTGGAAAAGCGGGATTTTATGAAACAATTGCGGTACAAATTCCGGATGGACAAAAAGCGGAGCAATGAAAATGTAAACATTCCTGTCTTTGTACGGCGGAGCATGTGCGATTACCGTTTCATGCGCATGACCTTCCATCAATGGAAGCGGCTGGCCGGCGGGCTTTATATCATTAGCATGGCGGCAGCCGCGGCGGGGCTTATTTATTGTTTCCGGACGGGATTATCCGATACATATATACAGAACGTCCTGTGGACAGCAGGCGGCGTAACGGCGGCGACCGTGGCATTTGGCTTGTGGAGACCTTCCGTATAAGGCGTCCTACCTGCAGATGGAGCTGGAAGATTATTTCTTCCACAGCGGAGCGGCGGTCGAGTACCAGGAGGCGGAAGCAGAGGTGGCGGCTGCAACTGCTGTAGCGCCTGTTAAAGCAAAAGTGCCGTCTGTGATCGGCATCCGCAAAAAGAAGGGAGAACAGGTGGAGACGAAGGCGCAGCGGGAAAAACGGGAGCTGAAAACGAATCTGGCAAAATTAAAGGATGGTGCGCGGGAAACGGCAGTCTCGGACAGCGACCGGGAACGGAACAGGGAGCTCCTGCGGCAGATGGATTCCAAAGAGCAGGAGCGGATCATACGGGATGTGCTGGCGGAATTTCTTGCCTGAAAGTATGCTGCTTGTTTCAAAACAGCCGGTGTGCAAGTAAACTTGCACCGTCTGTTTGAAAAAGCAGCGCACGGCTTTATGGGTATGCACTTTACATTTCTTGTACAGTCTGATAAAATAAACGTATTGAAGGGCAAAGCCCAAATGAGGAAAAGGAGCGAATAACAATGGGAAACAGAGTAACGTTCGATTATTCAAAAGCAGGGAAGTTTATCAGCGATGCTGAGATGACATGTATGGAAAAAACAGTTGCGCTTGCGAAGGAGACACTGGTGTCTAAGTCCGGCGCGGGCAACGATTTCCTGGGATGGATCGACCTTCCGGTAGACTATGACAAAGAGGAATTTGCCAGAATTAAAGCGGCAGCCGAGAAAATCAAGAGCGACAGCGAGGTGCTGGTCGTTATCGGTATTGGCGGTTCTTATCTGGGTGCGAGAGCGGCGATCGAATTTTTGCGTCACAGCTTCTACAACACGGTTTCGAAGGAAATCCGCAAAACACCGGAAATTTATTTCGCGGGCAACAGCATCAGCAGCACGTATCTGAAGCATCTGATCGACGTGATCGGAGACAGAGATTTCTCTGTAAATATTATTTCAAAATCGGGAACCACCACGGAGCCGGCGATTGCTTTCCGTGTATTCAAGGAAATGCTGGAAAAGAAATATGGCAAGGCAGAGGCTGCAAAGCGTATCTATGCAACGACCGATAAAGCCAGAGGAGCGTTAAAAGGACTTGCAACAGAAGAGGGATACGAGAGCTTTGTGGTTCCGGACGATGTAGGAGGACGTTTCTCTGTTCTTACTGCAGTTGGTCTGCTTCCGATTGCGGTGAGCGGAGCGGATATTGATAAATTGATGGAGGGCGCGGCTGCAGGAAGAAAGCATGCGCTGGAGGCTGATTTTGCAGATAATGACGCGCTGAAATATGCGGCGGTACGCAACATCCTGCTCAGAAAAGGAAAATCGGTGGAAATCCTTGCAAACTATGAGCCGAGCCTGCACTATGTTTCCGAGTGGTGGAAACAGTTATACGGTGAGTCAGAAGGAAAGGACCAGAAGGGTATCTTCCCTGCATCTGTAGACCTTACTACAGACCTTCACTCTATGGGACAGTTCATTCAGGACGGAAGCCGTATTATGTTCGAGACCGTAATGAACGTGGAAAAACCACGCTGTGAACTGGTGATCGGGGAGGAACCGACAGATCTGGACGGGCTGAATTATCTGGCGGGAAAGACGGTTGATTTTGTAAACAAGAGCGCTATGAACGGAACCATTCTTGCACATACGGATGGAAATGTGCCGAATCTGGTCATCAACATTCCGGAACAGAACGAGTACTATTTAGGCGAGCTGTTCTATTTCTTCGAATTTGCCTGCGGCGTGAGCGGATACCTTCTGGGCGTAAATCCGTTTAACCAGCCGGGAGTTGAGAGCTATAAGAGAAACATGTTTGCCCTGCTTGGAAAACCGGGATACGAAAAAGAAAGAGAAGAGCTGTTAAAGAGGCTGTAAAAAAGAAAAGAACAGGAGACGCTGCGGATGGATTTCCAGCGTCTCCCTTTTTTAATCTTCTTCAATCACATGAAATTCCAGATAGTCAAAATCAATCTGCTCGATGAAATTGTCCTGATAAAACCGCGCTTTATCATGCCGTTTAAATTCTTTGATGGTGGAATCCAGCCAGATTGGTTTGCCAAGATCGAAGATATAGCACATTTCTTCCAGAGCACGGAATACTTTGTGGGTTCTGGTGTCGATCGTGGCGTCCTCTACGACGGTATCGGCAATCATTCGGTTGTTTTTAAAGATTTTTCCCCAGACTCGAAACATGCGTGAGTACCTCCTGCTTTTAATCAGAAGCCGTGAAAATCTCATATTGCGAGGCTTCCGGCGGGTTAAAGTGGTTGTATACGATTCTTGAAATGTCGCGGATATGGGAGATCGCTTCGTTGCCGCTGCTCCATTTGCCGGACATGATACATAAGATATAGTCCCCGCCCGGAGAGTAGATGATCGCGGCGTCATTCTCAGCGTCGCTGACTTCTCCGGTCTTGTTTGCGCAGACGGTGTTGTCGGGCAGCGCAGCGGGAATTTTGTAGGTCGATTGCTGGTCAAGCAAAAGATCCTCCATTTTTCTGGAAGCCAGATGGGAGACCAGCGTACCGTCGTAGATGTCGGCAAGCAGTTCGCCGCAGTCTCTGGCGGATGTTTCGTTGATCAGCGAAGGATTATGCCGGAGACGGGAGTCCTCCAGGCCGTTTACCTGCTGCGTATCCTCAAAGCCGTGGCGTTTGGCGAAACTGTTCACACAGGTCAGGCCGTCCTCGTGGTCGTGGCCTTTGCTCAAATAGCGTACCAGCTCATTGGAAGCTTCGTTATCACTTACGGTAATCATTTCGTTTAGCAGATGATCGATCGTATCTGTCTCTTCTAAAGTTCCGTTATGAATCTGTTCCATGACGGCGCCCATAATATAGAGCTTAATCAGGCTGGCAGATTCCATTGGATGAGAGTTGACGCTTATGGACTCTCCGTTTGTAAGATTCTTCACATAGACTGCCCAATTGCCCGAATAGCTATCCGTCATAGAGATGAGTTCTTCCTCCAGGTGTTCCCAGGAAAGAGAAATCCCGGTCAGGTCGGCCAGATAATTTGGCTGCATCTGGGAAATTTTGAGCGTTTCCGTTTCAAGGATACAGGAAGAGTCTTTATAATCCGCATAGGGCGAACCGGGTGCGTATTCTGTGATCATATCGGAGGAATCTTTGACGGAGGGCTCTGCCAGTATATACTCGGAATCCGTCTTTGCGGGTTCTGATAAAACCTGAAGATCTGTTTCCACAGATGTTTCACTTTCTGTCCCGGCAGAAGTTTCGGTATCCGTCTCATCTGTCATTTCCGGAAAAGATTCTGTTTCAGTTTTCAAAAGATACTCTGTCTGTTCGGTATGCGCCAGAAGAGCAGGAGATGCAGGTGTTTTCGGAAAGACCGGGTAGATCAGAAAAGCAAGTCCGGCGAAGCACGCCGTGATGATTGCAAAAGAAATATAAAAATTGTGTAGTTTGTCCCGTTTGAAGTTCATATGTACTCAGCCTCTGCTTTTTTCGTTTCTAAAGGAAAGAATACACTAAACGGAGAAAATTGTAAATCCTTTTGTGTAAACATGACTTGCTTTCGGGGAAGGGGTATGATAGAGTAGATTACTGACAAGACAGTTGTAAAGACTAAATTGCACACGATGCGCCGGGGCGGCGCAAGAGGAGGAGAAAATGAAAACAGTAAAAAAAGTGTTAAACCACATCTTTATTGAGGGGCTTAGCGGCATGGCAATGGGGCTTTTTGCCACGCTGATCGTGGGGACGATTATACAGCAGATAGGAAATCTCATCGGGGGACAGACAGGAGAGATGCTGTTCTTTCTGGGAAAAATGGCGGCAGCGATGACCAGCGCGGGTATCGGAGT
>CAJKKX010000213.1 GCA_905200565.1 uncultured Lachnospiraceae bacterium | reverse complement strand
GGGAGGGCTGAGCATGCTTGCAAAGAGGATCATCCCCTGCCTGGACGTCAAGGACGGCCGTGTGGTCAAGGGCGTTAATTTCGTCGGCCTGCGCGATGCAGGCGACCCGGTGGAATTGGCAAAGTTTTATTCCCAGGAGGGCGCGGATGAAATCGTGTTCCTGGACATCACCGCCACGAGCGACAACCGCGCGACAATTGCAGACGTGGTGCGCCGGACCTGCCGCGAGGTATTCGTCCCGGTAACGGTGGGCGGCGGCATCCGCACCGTTGGCAGACCAGGCGACGGCGGACGCCCTGACCGGGGGAGCGAAGCAGCTTGCCGGTTCTTCGGAGACGCTGCGGCAGGGAGCAAAGCAGCTCACAGATAAAAATGCGGAGCTTCTGGGAGGAGCAAAAGGCGTGGCAGACGGGGCTTTGGCCCTTGATAACGGAATCGGACAGATCAAGGTCGGAGCGGAAAGGCTTTCTTCAGGGATAGAGGCGCTTGCCAAAGGAGGAACGAAGCTTCAAAGCGGCGTAAAAGCGTTCAATAGCGGAGTCGGAAAACTGGCCGCCGGAGGAAGCAGACTGAATGCAGGAGCAGGCGCATTAAGCGATGGAATCGGAAAGCTGGCAGGCGGAAGCAGCCAGTTAAAGGAGGGAACGGAAAAGCTGGCCAATGGCGGCAGCGAGCTTACCAGCGGTACAGATGAACTGGCGGACGGTGCAAACCGGCTGCGGGACGGAATGAAGGAGTTTGACGAAGAAGGCATCCAGGAGCTGACAGGATTCTTTGACGATGATTTGCAGAGGATTCTGGATCGCATGGATCTGGTCGCAGACGCCGGGAAAGCTTATCGGTCGTTCGCAGGCGCAGGAGAAGCGGCGGAAGGAAGCGTGAAATTTATTATTGAGACAGGAAGCATTGAACAGGATTAAAGGAACAGCAGCAGGAAGCGGGACCACGGAATTTCACCGTGGTCTCGTTGCATTTTTGGGGAAAATGAAGTATAGTAAACAGAAGAGTAACGATTCAGAGGCGCAGAGATTCCGGCGTTGGAAACCACGGTGCAGGAATGAGACGGGAGGAGTCTGAACCGTTGCGTGAGAATGAAAGATGAGGAGGAATTACAAATGGAACTGGAACAGTTAAGAAAAGATATGGTGGCGGCTATGAAGGCAAAGGATAAAGCACGGAAGGACTCGATCTCTTCCCTGGTGTCAGCAGTAAAGAAGGCGGCGATCGACGAGGGATGCAGGGACGATATTTCTTCTGCACTGGTTGACCGTGTGATTTTAAAAGAGCTGAAGTCTGTCAAGGAGCAGATTGATACCTGTCCGGATTCCCGCGCAGACTTAAAGGCAGAGTATCAGGCGCGCTACGATGTGATTTCCGAGTATGCGCCGAAGCTGATGTCAGAGGATGAGGTCAGAAGCTGCCTGACAGAGAAATTTGCAGATGTGATTGCCACGAAAAATAAGGGGCAGATCATGAAAGCAGTCATGGCTGAGCTGAAAGGCAAAGCAGACGGCAAAGTCATCAATCAGGTAGTTGGGGAGCTGTGCAAATAAATGGAAATCTGTCCGGTATATAAGAAATGCGGCGGCTGTGATTTTCAGGGGGTGCCGTACGAGGAACAGTTGAAGAAAAAAGAAAAGCAGGTGCGAAAGCTTCTGGCGCCTTTCTGTAAGGTACATCCGATCATCGGTATGGAGAATCCCTGCCATTACAGGAATAAGGTACATGCGGTGTTTGACCGTGACCGAAAAGGAAACGCTATCTCCGGTGTTTATCAGAAGGGGACGCACATCGTCGTTCCGGTGGACAGGTGTATGATCGAGGATGAAAAAGCGGATGAGATCGTATGCAGCATCCGGGGGCTTTTGAAGTCCTTTAAGATTCGGATTTACGATGAGGATACCGGATACGGGCTTTTGCGTCACGTCCTGGTGCGCCGGGGCTTTGCAAGCGGGCAGATTCTGGTGGTGCTGGTGACGGCGTCCCCGGTGTTTCCTTCGAAGAATAATTTTGTAAAGGCCCTGCGGAGGCTGCATCCGGAGATTACCACGATTGTCCAGAATGTAAACGGAAGAGGCACCAGCATGGTTCTGGGGACGCAGGAAAAGGTTCTCTGGGGGAAAGGATATATCGAGGATACCCTGTGCGGCTGTACCTTCCGGATTTCTCCGAGATCCTTTTATCAGGTAAATCCGGTACAGACGGAGATTCTTTATCAAAAAGCGATCGGGCTGGCGCGCCTTACAGGAAAAGAGACGGTGCTCGACGCCTACTGCGGCATCGGAACCATCGGGCTGATCGCAAGCCGGAAGGCGAAAAAGGTCATTGGCGTGGAATTGAATAAGGATGCTGTTCGGGACGCCATCACAAATGCGAAGAGAAATCAGATTGGGAATACCAGGTTTTTCTGTGCGGATGCAGGAAAGTTTATGGCGGATATGGCGGCGGAGGGTATGAAAGCGGACGTGGTGTTCATGGACCCGCCAAGAAGCGGCAGCGATGAGACATTCCTTAGCTGTCTGGCGCAGATGGCGCCGCAGAAGGTGGTATATATTTCCTGTAATCCGGAAACGCTTGCGAGGGATCTGGAATTTTTGAAGAAAAAGGGGTATCGGGCCCAGGAGGCGTGGCCGGTGGATATGTTTGGGTGGACGGCTCACACAGAAGTCGTGACTCTTCTTGTTAAGAAACGTTGAAGTTGCTTTTGGGGAGGCGAGGTGTTATACTAAGGAAAACACTTTAATAAAGTATAGGCGGTATGATATGGAAATAAAACAGACAACAAACATGGAGGTAAAGAAAAAAAACAGAAATCGTATTTTCCGTTATATCTGCAAGCATGGAACGGTTTCTAATCCGGATATCTCGTATGATATGAAGATGAGTCTTCCCACGGTGACACAGATTACAAAGGAGCTAGTTGAGAGGGGATTCATTGAAGAAACCGGGGAATTGCAGTCTACGGGAGGAAGACGCGCAAAGGCGTTGTCGGCTGCGTTTAATGTAAAGCAGGCTCTTGGGTTGGATATTACAAAAAATCATATTAGCTTTGTGCTCACTAACCTTACAGGTGAAATTTTAAAACATGTGCGCATTTTTCTTCCATATACCCATGAGGAGGCTTATTATCGCAGGGTAAATGATGAGCTGGAATCTTTTCTGGAGGAAAGCAACGCTGACCGTAAGAAGATTTTAGGTATAGGAATTTCTTTTCCCGGAATTATTGATTTGGACAGGCAGTTGATCACATATTCTCACATTCTTGGTGTAAAAATGTTGTCTTTTGATTCCGTGAGCCGCTTTTTTGACTATCCCTGCTGTTTTTTAAATGATGCGAATGCAGGGGCTTATGCGGAAGGAATCCGTTCGGATGAACGGGAACGTTTTTTTTACTTGTCTTTAAGCAATACCGTTGGAGGGGCGATTTTTGATCATCATGGACTCGTACAGGGGGATTATTTCCGATGCGGTGAAGTCGGGCATATGACTGTGATCCCGGATGGAAAGATATGCTATTGCGGAAAAAAAGGATGCCTGGATGCGTATTGCAGTGCGGCGATTTTGTCAGGTGCGGCAGGAGGAAAGTTAGAAATGTTCTTTGAACTGCTGGAAAAGAAAGACCAAAGGGCGGCAGAAATATGGGATGCCTACACCGGTTATCTGGCTGTGGCATTGAATAACATCCGTATGCTTCTTGACTGTGATATTATTCTGGGAGGATATGTGGGAAGCTATGCAGAGCCTTATTTACCGGATATATGGAATAAAGTATCGGAACGGAACACATTCACAGAAGATCAGCAATTTGTAACTAGCAGCAGATATAAGGTTGGGGCAGCGGCGCTTGGAGCGGCAGTGGAAGTAATTGAAGATTTCGTAAGACTAATATAAGGGAGATACGGTGTTTCAGAAGGAGATTTCAGAAATGAAGTCTCCTTTTTTTGATGCAGTTTTACTAAAACACAAGATGTGTTTTTAGATATAACGACGAAATAATGCTTGATTATTAGGAGTGTATTGACAGAATTGAAGAGCAGATGTAAAATAAAAAACATAATAAAACTGTTTAATAAAGTATAAATAAAAGTAAGAAAAAAAGGAGAGAAAACATATGGAAGGAAAAATGAAAGTTGCTGTAATGCTGGGAGTTGGAAAGATGGGGTTTGAGGAACGGGATATTCCAAAAGCGAAAGACGACGAGGTACTGGTAAAACTGGAATATGTAGGCATCTGCGGAAGCGACCTGCATTATTATGAAACAGGAGCTATCGGAGATTATGTGGTGAAGCCGCCCTTTGTACTGGGACATGAGCCGGGAGGTACGGTTGTTGAAGTCGGAAAGAATGTAAAACATCTGAAAGTTGGAGACAGAGTTGCACTGGAACCAGGAAAGACTTGCGGCCATTGTGAATTTTGCAAAACGGGGCGCTACAATCTGTGCCCGGATGTGGTGTTTTTTGCGACACCCCCAGTGGACGGTGTATTTCAGGAATATGTTGCCCATGAAGCAGATCTGTGTTTCAAACTGCCGGACAATGTAAGTACATTAGAAGGCGCTTTGATCGAGCCTTTGGCGGTAGGATTCCATGCTGCAATTCAGGGAGAGGCACATCTTGGACAGCGTGCCGTTGTTATGGGGGCAGGCTGCATAGGTCTTGTTTCCATGATGGCATTGAAAGCAAGAGGGGTATCAGAAGTATATGTGGTAGACATTATGGAAAAGCGTCTTGAGAAAGCTCTGGAACTGGGCGCAACGGGAGTGATTAACGGAGCAAAGGAAGATGTTCTGGAACGGGTGAAAGAACTGACAGGTGGAGCCGGTATGGATCTGGTTATTGAAACAGCAGGCACAGAAATTACAACAAGACAGGCAATCCATATGGCGAAGAAAGGATCCAATATCGTTCTTGTGGGATATAGCAAGAGCGGTG
>CAJKKX010000212.1 GCA_905200565.1 uncultured Lachnospiraceae bacterium | reverse complement strand
CAGACCTGCTTTCCCGCCATAATGTTTTCCGGATTATGACACCAGCGGCATTTCAGCGTACATCCTTTAAAGAAAATTGTCGTGCGGATACCCGGCCCGTCATCCAGTGAAAACTTCTGCACATTGCTGATCAATGCTTTTTTAGAATCTCCCATACTCTGTCCTTTTGATGATCTCATCCTGCAGTACCGGGTCAAGCAGTACAAAATAAGCGCTGAAACCTGACACACGGACCACCAGATTCCGGTACTGTTCCGGATTTGCTTTCGCAGCAAGGAGCGTCTGCCGATCCACCACATTAAACTGTACTTCCATGCCGCCCTTTTCAAAATAGATGCTGATCAGCTCTTTCAGCATTTCCGTATGCTTCTCTTTTTCCAGAAATGCCGGAGTAAATTTTAAATCCAGCACCAGCCCGTTCGCTGCACACTGATGCGAAAACTCTGTTGCAGAATTCATGACCGCTGTAGGACCTTCTACATCCATACCCTGACACGGTGATACCGCATTGGCGAGAGATGTCCCCTTGCGTCGCCCCGAAGGAAGTGCCCCGGTAAGCTTCCCCAGATGCCCCTGATCTTCCACCGTATAAAGCCCTATCTGGAAAAAAAAGCCCTTCTCATTTTTCTGTCCGCGCACCATTGCTTCAAAGGCTTCCACCAGTTTTTTCATATAAATATCCACTTCCGCGATATTATTTCCATACTTCGGATACTGCATCTCGAATCGTCTCTGCCAGACCTCATATCCCGCGAAGTCCGCATCCAGCATAGCCGCCAGCTCCGACAGCTTCAGGATTTTTTCTTCAAAAACGGCCTTCCGTATAACGGTCAGAGAATCTACCGTATCTGCCATGCCGCAGCAGTTGATCGTGGAAAAGCGATATACCGGTCCATTTGCCGCCACATCCTGTGCATTCTCTATGCAGCCTTCCATTGTTACGGAAAGAAACGGACACGGCCAGTTTCCGGCATAATTTCTGTCCAGAAGATTCGTAGCGTGGATACAGCGCTGCACCGTAAACTCCAGCTCCTTTAAATACCATGCAAAAAATTCTTCAAAGCTCTCAATGTCATCCAGCTCTTTTTCTTCTGCCATGGAAAATTTATGGCCGGATACAGCGCATCTGCCCTGATGCAGCATTAATTCAAGCACCTTTGCCCAATTGACACGCAGCTCCTCCGGATTGGAAAATTCCCTGCCGCCGATGCTGGGTTCCACACATCCTACCAGACCGTAATTCCTGGCATCCTGCAAAGATACGCCAAGCGCATGTTTAGCGGAAATGATCACATCATCATTGAAAAATGCCGGAAAACCGCCTCCTTTTTTTACCAGCAGCAGCGCTTCCTCCCACACGTTCCCCGGCATATCTGTCCGGCAGCGCAGTGACAGAAGGGGCTGATCCTTTCCGATTTTACGGCTTGCCTGAAGTCAGAGCAGCGTAATATCATTATAAGCCGGCCGGCCCTTCGCATCACAGCCACCGACGGTCACATTCTGAAATCCATACACAAGCCCGGCTATTTTCAGCCAGAGAGCATCTATATACTCGGCCGCTTCTTCCTTTTTCAGGACCCCGGTTTCCAGATCCCGTTTATAATAGGGATACAAAAGCTGATCTATTCTGCCAAGCGACATGGAACCGGAGTGTGTTTCCAGAGTCAGCATCTCATGTAAGAGCACTACCATCTGTATTGCTTCCAGAAAACTTTCTGCCGGGTATCCGCTGATGCGAAAGCAGGCATCGCCTATCTCATGCAGGCGCCTCTTCACCTCCGGTTCTTCTGCCTCTTTCGATGCACGATAGGCTTCAAAAGCATAGCGAAGAATATAATTTTCTGCCGCATGCACCACGCGAAGAAGCGCACAGAGATAATCCTTCTTTTCTCCCACACAGACATGTATCTCATGTTCAATGCGCCGTTCAACATAGAAAAGGCCTTCCCTGATCATGCGGTCATAACCTGCAATGACGTGACCGCTGGCCCAGCGCTTGCTAAGCCCGCACTCTGTTCCCATATAAAAATAATCCAGAATTTCCCGCACAGACGGCACATCCTCCTGCGGATGATCCGCAAAAAAACAGTTCACCTCTTTCTTAATATCGAAACGATTTGCCGGGCGTCCGGCGGGATCAAAATCATGCTCCATGATGACAGGGATCGATGAAGAAAAATCCACATGCTGAATGTGCCCCGCCAGAAGATCATAATCCTCCACTCTGATCTTTTTCTGTTCCAGGAACGCTGAAAATGCTATGGCGTGCTGCATAGCAGCACTCTCCCCGCAATACTTTTCCTTTATTTGCGCGTATACACGATTTCGCTCACTGATCATCTCACGGTCATACCGGTCATAAAAATGTTCGTATATCTTCTGAACCCGCGGGCTCATCTTTGCCTTTTCCATACGCACCTCCCGCTGCTCTACTCCCGCAGCCATCTGCAAACCAGATCATAAGCCTCATAGGATTCCGGAAAAGCAAAGAAAAGGAAGTCATGCGGCACACCGGTAAAAATCCTGTATTCCACTTCAGTTCCCGCTTCCTTCAGTCTCTGTGCATATTCCAGTCCCTGGTCTGTCAGAATATCACACTCCGCCTGCAGAAAGTATGCCTTTGGCATTCCCTCCAGATTTTCTGCAAACAGCGGTGAAACGTAGGGATTTAGCAAATCCTCATCACTTTTTACATAAGCCTTTCCGTAAGACACCATATGATTAAAATCCAGATTATATCCTGTTCCGTATAGCCTCTCCGATTCTCTGTCCGACTGAAGTGACTGGTCTACTGCCGGATAAATCAAAATCTGCTTTGCCGGCACCGCAATTCCCTGATCCCGACACATCAGGCACATAACCGCAGAAAGGTTTCCTCCGGCACTGTCACCTGCTACCGCATCCCGGGAAGCATCTGCATTCCAGTCCTTTGCATGTTCTCTCGCCCAGAGCAGCCCATCA
The DNA here is from genome assembly GCA_905200565.1 of uncultured Lachnospiraceae bacterium. The sequence goes on along the minus strand of CAJKKX010000212.1, from coordinate 1,974 downwards.
AAGCACTGCTGTACGGCAACCGGAAATTTCGCCTCCGGTGAAAGATCGTATTCCGCACTGACCACGACCGTCTTTGCATTCCTGGCCAAATACCGGTGGATATAATCGAAGCACTCTATGTTGCGTATTGCAAAACCGCCCCCATGATAATACATCAGCATCGGATATGTTTCTTCGCCCTCCGGAATATATACTCTGGCGGCAACCTCCTTTCCGCCGCTTGTAAAATGTGTATTTATGATTTTCAGTCCCTCTATGGTATCCTTGCGGATTTCTTTTTGAAGCTGCAGAGAAACTTCGGTCAGCTCATCCAGAAACGGTCTGTCCTTTTCCGTCATGACAGCCGGAACATCTACATAGCCAAACTTCAGTCCTTCGCGAAGTCCGCCGCGGGGCGGCTGTGTAATCATCTTAAACCTGCTTTCCTGCACTATATTTCCTCCCATCTGATCTCCTATACAAGCCCGGAGCTTGCTCTCATAATTTTTTCCTGTGTCAGCTCGTCTCTCATAAATTCTGCCTGCAGTGATCCCTCGCACATGACAAGAACCCGATCGCACATTCCGATAATTTCCGGCATCTCCGATGATACCATAATAATACTGATGCCCTGCTGCACCAGGCTATCCATCAGACGATAAATTTCCGCCTTGGCACCGATGTCGATTCCGCGGGTTGGTTCATCCACAATTAATACCCTGGGATTTGTCGCTATCCATTTTGCAACAATTGCTTTCTGCTGATTGCCGCCGCTGAAATTGCGCGCAAGCTTTTCCGGACGGGCGGGCCGAATATCCAACTGGCTGAAATATTTGCTGATAAACGCTTTTTTCTTCTTTTTCTTAAAAACTCCCCTGTCGCTTACACGTTCTTCATTTGCCAGAATCATATTGTCAGCTATACTGCTGTCCAGCAAAAGCCCTTCCTCCTTGCGGTTCTCAGGAATAAAGGCAATCCCTTTGCCAATCGCATCCGCCGGAGATCTCAGAGTGACCTCTTCTCCATCCAGCCATATAGTACCTGCATCCGGTATGATTTTTCCAAAAATTGTTTTCACCACTTCCGTACGCCCTGCGCCGACAAGGCCTGTAATCCCCAGGATCTCCCGCTCATGCAATGCAAAAGAAATGTCACTGTACATCCCTTTCCTTGTAAGACCGCTCACTTTCAGCACTTCCCGTTTGCCGCAGTGATACGTCTTATCCGGATAATACTGCTCCAGGCTTCTTCCCACCATCAGACGTACCAATTCCTCTTTTTCTACATTTTTCTGGCGATTATCCAGCGTATCAATATACTTCCCATCACGAAAAACCGTGATTTCATCCGACAGCTCCAACACTTCCTCCAGGCGATGCGAAATATAAATAATTCCTACGCCCTGATCCTTCAGCCTGCGCATCATATCAAACAGCTTCCGGCTTTCTTTATCTGTCAGCACCGCTGTCGGCTCATCAAGGACCAGAATTTTTGAATGGTTAAACAATGCCTTTGCAATTTCTACCATCTGCTGCTGCGCAACACTCAAAGACGAAACACTCATCCCGCAGTCCACCATATCAAAACCAAGCTGCTCCATAAATTCATTGGCCGTCTTTATCATTTGCTTACGGTCCAATACCCCTTTTCCGGTACACAGTTCCTTGCCCAGATAAATATTTTCCGCAATACTCAATGTAGAAACTAAATTAAATTCCTGATAAATGATTCCGATTCCTGCCTTTAACGCATCTTTTGCATTGGAGAACTGCTGCTTTACACCATCGATATAAATTTCGCCCTCCTCCTGAAGGTAGACGCCGCCAAGAACCTTCATCAGGGTACTTTTTCCGGCTCCGTTTTCCCCGATCAGAGAGTGGATCGTTCCTGCCTCCAGCGTAAAGCTGACATCAAAGAGCACGTAATTTCCGGAAAACTTTTTCGAGATATGGCTCATTCTCAGCAATGCCTGCTTTTCCATTCCGACTCCTCCCT
>CAJKKX010000211.1 GCA_905200565.1 uncultured Lachnospiraceae bacterium | reverse complement strand
ATCCCGGTGGAAGGATAAGGAAACGCCGCAGGCGGTATGCGTTTTGGCATATCGCCTGATTTTATTTGTCTGAAAGATTAAGGGGAGGCAAAGACTGTTTCCTCAGTAAATCCTGCTTTACCTGCTGGTAGGTCAATGCGGGGATGGGAATACAGATCCCAGAGATCAATTCCACTTCAAAACGCCGGATTGCCACGATAAACAGCGTGTTTACCAGATAGCCACGGCGAAGCGGATAAAAGAAATCCGGCAGTTCCATTCCAATCTCCCCAATGGAGCTGTTGCAGGAGATCACTCTGTCAATACAGACGAACTCGGTTTTCCTGCGCTGGCTCTGTACATATAAAACCGTATTCGGATTGACAAAAATGGTCTGTGTCCCGCTGCGTACCGGCATACGCCGCCCGGAGGGACGATCCAAAAGCAGACTGCGGACAAACTGCATGGTATTCATATCTAAGTTCAGAATTCTGCTTTCACTGGGCTGCATATATTCATAGGTATTGTGCTGGTGTACCATTTTTAATTCCCCGCCGATGATACGGTAGCTGATTGTGAAACGGTTGATAATACGAAAAGACTTCTCCAAACTTTCCAAGAAAATCTGTCCGCACACCTGCACTGCATTGTCGCTCAAAGAAAGCGGGAAATATTCTTCCTGTATGATGTTGATGGCTTTCCCAGAAAAGCCTTTGAAATGTTCCCTGATTGCGTCGCCGCCAAATAGTAACGGCTCTCCCGTGCCGAGGTAAACGCTGTCCGGGCAGAGGTAGGAAAACCATTGCTCTAAGTCCCCCGCATAGTGGGCGTGGAACAATTCTTTTGTGAGTGCCGCTACTTCTTCCAACTCAATTTTTTTAACCGCCATTGACAAACCACCTTTGTGTATTTTCTTCTGTTTCCATTTTAGCAGAGGTCGGAGAAAAGGGCAAGGCGAAGCACACGATTCGTTACACCAAACACGTCATTGGTGCAGGGTTGTTTCATGAATGATTTTTTAAAAGATAAAAAGATCAGATATTATCGAGGGTTATGCATGTTATACAAAACATGTGTAACTCTCGACTTTTTGTTCTTGTAGAGGTATACTATCTATATAGTATAGGTGTATTCTACCTATATGGAAAGGAGGATGTTATGCCAGTAACTGAGAAAAAGTACCCGGATTGGGTTCAGAAGCATCGGACAAAAGGAACTACCGTGAAGAAAAGAGGCGATTCGTATTATCTCTATAAAAGAACATCCCGACGCGTGAAAGGAAAAAAGTATCCGCAGCCAGTAGATACTTATATCGGTGTGATTACTCCGGAAGGAGTGATACAAAGCAATAAAAGAAAAGTAGATTTAACAGATGCAGAAGTATGGGAATACGGATTTTCAAAAGCCGTCTGGGAGCTGTGTCCGGATGATTGGAAAAAACCGTTGGGGGATGACTGGCAGGATGTACTTTCCATTATTCTTCTAAAACAGTCCCCAACCTCTTATATCCAAAAAACACGGATGATGAAAAAAGAATCAGATTTCCGATATCAGTTTGCAGCCCAGACAGCGTCCCTGTCCCGCAGAATCTATAAAAAACGGGGCATTAGTCTGGAAGAATTACGTCAGTTAGGGACTATCTATTTAGTATGCCTGGATAAAACGGAAATCATTTCAAAAATTAATGAGGAACAGCAGGGACTTCTGGAGAAAATACAGGTGGCATTGGAAATGTGCTGAAAGGACGGTTCTGACAGAAAAGCTGATCCATTATTTCAGACAGATTCCGGATTATCGATGCGGCAGAGAGAAAAGACACGATCTTGCAGAAATGCTGGTATGTGTCACCCTCGGATTCCTTTGTGGCCGGACAACGATCCGCAGGAGCCTGAAATGGTGCAAAACCCATCTGGAAGAGCTGCGGAAACATATGAAATTAAAATACGGGATTGCCTCACCTTCCACCATTACCCGGATGCTGTGTGGCATTGATGAGGAATTAGCTTTGTATGCTTTTATGGAGTGGGTCGGCGAGATTGTGGACTCCAGGAATACCCATCTTGCTGTTGATGGGAAAGCCTTGTGTGGTGCAACGGAAAAAACGAAAGGTGAGACAACCCCGATGCTGCTGAATGTAGTAGAAACGGTTCGGGGACTGATGCTTGCACAGCTTCCGGTAGATTCAAAGACGAATGAGATTACGGTGATTCCTGAATTATTAAAGCTTCTGGATATCAGTGGGAGCATTGTAACGATTGATGCTGTTGGGACACAGACTGCAATCATGGAACAGATTCATGAACAGGGAGGACATTTTGCGCTGACAGTAAAGAAAAACCAGCCAGAGGCTTATGAGGAGATTCATACGTTCATGGATAAACTGGAGGCGGCAGATGTCCAAAGGAAAAAAGGCGAAGTTTTGGATTCTGGGATGAGGGAGTATCTTGAGAAATATGAAGAAATCATCCGGATAGAAAAAAACCGGGACAGAAATGAGTATAGGACTTGCCAGATATGTAAAGATGCCTCAAATCTGACCAAAAGCCAAAAAGAATGGCCGCACGTTCAAAGTATTGGGCGGATCAAGCAGGTAAGAATACCCAGCGAAAAAGACAGCCATGGGAATGATGTAACTCCATCAAAGGAAGAGTTTTTGGAAAAAGGCTCCAGAAGAGTCCCGGCTCCTTCTGCCGAAGAGGGGACTGGGAAAGATGTCCAGTGTACGGCACTGATATCAGACCTGATCCTTACGGCAGAGGAGTTGGGAAGCATAAAAAGAATGCACTGGTCAATAGAGAACCGGCTCCATCATGTGCTGGACGATACATTCAGGGAAGATCGTTCGCCAGCCAAAAAGTCCCGAAACAACCTGTCACTCATCAGAAAATACGCATACAACATCTTACGCCTGGCGATGTACGAGACAGGTCTGGCAGATATAATGACAGAAATGATGGACTGCTTTTGTGACAATGCCGCCTTGCGGGAACGGTATGTATTTCAAGGGATAGCCAGTCTGTATTGACTATATAGAAAGAATACCACTGAAAAAAAGTCCTGTAAAGGGATATAGAGTTAGTTTGCGCTTTTTTACAGGGCTAATTAATTGGAAACAAAATGAGAGATGTGATAACAAGATTGTAATAAGTTAGATCTGCTCATGGATAGTTCATGAAACAACCCTGTTCGCTTGCCGTCTACGCTTGAAACGATTCAGATATTTGTATATAATATTTGTACAGATTGTTACTCGTACGGAGGTGTTGACCATGCCAAAACCGAAATGGAACCTGAATACCATTTACATATCTGAGCGGCTGCAAGAGAGCCTGCGGCCGATTTCCCGCTGCGCTATGACGACCGTGGTCGCGCCCATGGGCTACGGAAAGACCACGGCGGTGAACTGGTATCTGGGTGAGCGCGCCAAGGCGGAAACCTTGAAAATCATCCGCATCAGCATATACTCCGGCAACCTCGCCATCTTCTGGAAAAGCGTACAGGAGGCGTTTGCCCACGCAGGTTTCCCCTTTCTGCGGGAATACCCCTGCCCCACGGACGCAGCGGGCGGCGGACTGCTGGTGGATGACCTCTGCCATGTGTTGGCGGGAGAAACATCCTGCTACATCTTCATTGACGATTTCCACCTGCTGACGGACAGACGCGCCTCGCTGCCCATCAATGTGCATTTGATCGTCGCCAGCCGGGATCGTTTTCTGCCCGCTGCGGAGACGGTGCGGCTGGGAGCAAAGGTCTATCAGATCGGCACGGAGCAGCTGCGCCTGAACCACACGGAGCTCGCCGTCTATGCCCATCGCTGCGGAACAGCGCTTTCCGAAGCGCAGATCGAAAGCCTTCTCTATTCCAGCGAGGGTTGGTTCTCCGCCGTATATTTGAATCTGCGAACGCTCTCCGAGCGCGGCGTGCTACCCAGCCGCGATTCTGACATCTACGCCACCTTTACCGCCGCCATGATCGATCCCCTTCCGGAAAAACAGCGGGAGTTTCTCGCTGTCATGGGACTTGCTGATGAATTTACCGTTGAAATGGCGCAGTGCGTCACAGGCAACGGGGACGCGGGGCAAATTCTCTCTGTGCTGACGGAGCAGAACGCCTTTGTCACGCACCTGCCGGACGGTGTGACCTATCGCTTTCACCACATGATGAAGGAGTGCGCCGAATGTTGCTTCTTGGCAATGGAAGCTGAAACACAGCGGCTCTATTGGGAGCGCTTCGGCCTCTGGTATGAGCAGCACCGGCAGTATCTCCATGCCATTGCCGCTTACAGGAAGAGCGAGAATTACGACGCGCTGCTGCGCGTCATCCGCAGCGATGCGGGCATTTTGCTTGCGTCGCTGAAGCCCGAGGACGTACTCGACGCGCTGGAAAAATGCCCCGCCGAAACGCTCAAGGCCTATCCTTTCGCCATTCTGGTACTGATGCGCCGGATGTTCACATGGCGGCAAATCCCAAAAATGCTGGAGCTGAAGGCGCTGCTGCCCGAAGCCGACCGCGCCAAGCTCGACGAGGCGTTCGGCAAGAGCACTCAGGAGCTGCTCTCCGCCGGTATCGAAGTGGGTTATTCCAAGGAGGTGAAGACGGGCTTCAAGGTCGGCGCCAAGGAGGGCGGTTACTACATTTCGTTCTCCGACGCCGATTTCGACGCCCTGCTGGGCGAATACCTGCGCGAGAAGGTTTCGGACATGCTTTTTAAGGCATAACGCGTATGTTCGCAACGGAATATTATTGTCTGGTAGCCGGACTGAAGGAGTACTCCCTCGACGCTGACACCAAGGGTTTCGACGCCAAAGCCATCGTCGGGGAGATTCTCGACGGCGTTTCGGCTTCGGATGCGGTTCAGGTGCGTCTGCTGTACGGCTACTACGATTGTGAGAATATCGCTTCGCTGCGTGCGGGGCGCTCGGCGCACAATCCGCTGGGCAACTTCACGCGCGAGGAGCTGGAAGA
>CAJKKX010000210.1 GCA_905200565.1 uncultured Lachnospiraceae bacterium | reverse complement strand
GCAGCTTCCCGCACACTTCGCGGATTTCCTGCCCCGCCAGCTCGATCTCCTCCCGCAGATTCTGCGCTGAAAGCCTGTGCCCTCCCTGCCCCAGAATAATCACCTGCTCCAGATGATCCGAAGTCGCCACGGTCACATGATATTTCCGTCCGATCTCATGCACGGTCTTTTCAATATACTGGTCGGCCGTCTCCGCCTCTTTTGTGTACACCACGTGGATGTTGTGGTATTTCACTACTTCTCCTGGATTCCCTTCCACTTTGTAAGCGTCAAAAACCAGAATCAGCCTGCACTTTTTATACCCCTGATAGTTGCTCAGAATATCCATCAGACGCGTCCGCGCGCCGTCAATGTTCGTCTCTGCCAGTTCCTTTAAATCGTCCCAGGCAAAAATGATATTATATCCATCCACAAGAAGATATTCGTCCATTTCCTTTTTCTTCTTCAGATTTCCCTCTGTTCTGCCGCTGGAAGTGGAGACGACACGCCTTTTTTCACTAGCCGGCGGCCGCTTTACCTCTCCATACGTGCGGACAAAGATCTCCTCCAGCTCCTTCTCATCCTGCCAGGAGCCATAAGCATGATGCCTGCGGTTTGGGGCGCTCGAACCTTCCGGCCGAACTTCCGTCTCCAGACTGTTCTCCAGGTGCATATAGTCCTCTACCTGATCCCAGCTCACTGCAAAGCCAGCGCCATGCGCACAGAATACCGACCCCGTGGGATTCTCCAGATCGCGTTCAGAATCATAATCCAGCAATGCGATGACCTCTTCTTCTCTATGGCAGGGTTCATACCCTTTCAGCGTGCAGGTCAGCCTGCCCAGCCCCTTCGTGTACGCTGCTACCTCGGTCTGATAGTCACGCATCAGAGCCACCGGAGCACTCCCTGTAAGTATCGACACTTCTCCCTCCTGGCATGGCGGGGCAAATGCCCCGTTCATACGCTGGATATCCGCCATCGCTCTTCCTACGGATTCTGCCGGAAGCTCCAGGCAAAATTCATAATATGGCTCCAATAAGATACTTTTCGCCTTTTTCAGTCCCTGGCGCACAGCGCGGTACGTCGCCTGCCGGAAATCCCCGCCTTCTGTGTGTTTCAGATGTGCCTTTCCCGCCACCAGCGTGATTTTCATATCAGTGATTGCCGATCCCGTCAGAACGCCTCTGTGCTCTTTTTCCTCCAGATGTGTGAGAATCAGCCTCTGCCAGTTTCGATCCAGCATATCCTCACTGCACGCACTGGCAAACTGCATACCGCTTCCCCTCTCCCCCGGCTCCAGCAGAAGATGCACCTCTGCATAATGGCGCAGCGGCTCAAAATGCCCCACGCCCTCTACCGGCGCCTGAATCGTTTCTTTATAAACGATATTTCCTGCGCCAAACCCGACTTGTACCCCAAAGCGTTCAAAAATCAGGGTTTTTAAAATTTCAATCTGCACCTCTCCCATCAACTGCGCATGGATCTCATGCAATTCTTCTTTCCATACGATGTGAAGCTCTGGCTCCTCCTCCTCAAGCTGCCGGAGTTTTTGAAGCATGTCATGAACATTACATCCCTCAGGAAGAATGATCTGATAAGTCAGCACTGGTTCCAGAACCGGCAGCGCCGCTTCTGCTTCGACGCCAAGTCCCTGTCCCGGCCGGGTCTGCGTCAGCCCCGTCACAGCGCATACCGTCCCGGCCTCTGCTTCTGTCACCGTCTCATAGCGTACTCCCGAATAAATCCGAATCTGGTCAGCTTTTTCTGTCCAGCTCTCGCCGCTCTCTGCGCACAGCCCCTGAAGCGTCTCTTTTACTTTGAGGGTTCCCCCGGTTATTTTCATGTAGGTAAGGCGTTTCCCCTGCTCATCTCTTGCGATTTTAAAGACCCGCGCCCCGAATTTTTCCGGATAAGCAGGAACTTCCATATGTTCTTCCAGGCCCTCAAGGAACTCCTGCACACCAGTCATCCGAAGCGCTGACCCGAAGTAACATGGAAAAATTTTTCGTTCCGTAATGAGTCTTTGGATGCTCTTCGGACAGATTTCGCCCGTTTCCAGATACTCTTCCAGTGCTTTCTCATCGCACATCGCAATATTTTCCTGAAAAACCTCTTTGTCCTGACCGCCTGAAAAATCCGTACAGCGGTCATCCAGCTTCTTTTTCACTTCCGCTAACAGCCTGTCCCTGTCTGTTCCGGGCTGATCCATTTTGTTGACAAACAGAAAGGTCGGTATCTCATAGCGGTTCAGAAGCCGCCATAACGTCCGCGTGTGCCCCTGCACCCCATCCGCCCCGCTGATGAGCAGAACGGCATAATCCAGCACAGACAGCGTCCGCTCCATTTCCGCTGAAAAATCCACATGTCCAGGCGTATCCAGCAGCGTCACCTTCGTGTTTCCGATTTCAAAAACCGCCTGCTTCGAAAAAATCGTAATACCTCTGGCGCGTTCCAGCTCATACGTGTCCAAAAAGGCATTTCCATGATCGACACGACCCATCTTCCGGATACTTCCGCTCAGATACAGAAGGCTCTCAGATAAAGTCGTTTTTCCGGCGTCCACGTGTGCCAAAATCCCGATTACTAATCTATTCTCCATACTTCCATCATCTTCCCGCTTCTTTTCTATTTCTTCACTGACTTTTCTTTTCCGCTATTCCTCCTATTATACACATTGTCCCCGGAAATTTCCAGACTGCATCCACATCTTTCCTCTCACACCTCCGGCTGCTGCCTGTTCTTTTCATGCAGCATCTCCAGGAAAGCCTGCACCGTCATGCTGCCCAGATCTCCTTCTTCCCTGCCCCGCACAGAAACACTTTTGTTTTGTATCTCCTTTTCTCCTGCAATCAGGATATAGGGTATCCGTTCCGTCCTGGCGCTCCTGATCTTATATCCAATTTTTTCATCTCTCGCATCAAGTTCACAGCGCACTCCTTCTTTCCTGAGAAACTCCTCCACGGTTCTGGCATATTCTATATGTTTATCGGAAATCGTCAGTACCTTTACCTGCACCGGAGATAACCACAGCGGAAATTTACCTGCAAAATGTTCAATCAGAATGCCAATAAAACGTTCGATAGACCCAAACACCACTCTGTGTATCATAATCGGACGATGTCTTTTCCCATCTGTTCCAATATACTCTGCCGAAAAACGCAGCGGGAGCTGAAAATCCAACTGAATGGTGCCGCACTGCCAGGTTCTTCCCAGGGAATCCTTCAAATGAAAATCAATCTTTGGCCCATAAAAAGCGCCGTCTCCTTCATTGATCACATACGGCATTCCCAGATCATCCAGCGCGTCTTTTAACCCTCTGGTAGCCATTTCCCACTCCTCGTCCTTTCCTATCGAATGCTCCGGCCTTGTCGATACTTCCACATGATAGGAAAAGCCAAATTCCGCATAGACCTCGTCGATCAGGCGCACAACCCTTTTTATTTCCTCCGGTATCTGTTCCGGCGTCATAAAAATATGGGCGTCATCCTGCGTAAAACACCGGACGCGCATCAGTCCATGCAGAGCTCCGGATTTTTCATGTCTGTGCACAAGCCCCAATTCTCCGATACGCATCGGCAGGTCACGCCAGGAACGTGGTTTCATCTTATATACCAGCATACCTCCGGGACAATTCATTGGTTTTATGGCAAATTGTGTTTCATCTATCATTGTCGTGTACATATTGTCCCGGTAATGCTCCCAATGCCCCGATCTTTCCCAAAGCTGCCGGTTCAGCATCATTGGCGTCGATATTTCCACATATCCTTCTCTGGTATGTATCTTCCGCCAGTAGTCAATCAGCAGATTTTTTAAAATCATTCCTTTGGGAAGAAAAAACGGGAACCCCGGCCCCTCGTCCAGCAATGCGAACAGTTCCAGTTCTTTTCCTAATTTTCTGTGGTCTCTTTTCTTCGCTTCCTCGATTCGCTCCAGATAGCTGTCCAGAAGCTCCCTATCCGGAAAAGAAATTCCATAGATTCTGGTAAGCATTTTATTTTTTTCATCGCCACGCCAGTAGGCTCCGGCAACAGACAGCAATTTGAAGGCTTTTACCTCGCTGGTATATGCCACATGGGGGCCTGCGCACATTTCCAGATATTCGCCCTGCTGATAAAAACTGATCGCTTCCGTCTCTGAAAATTCCTCCAGCAGCTCTATTTTATAGGGTTCTCCCTTTTGGCGCATCCGGTTCAGAGCCTTCTCCCGGCTTAACCTCGAATGTCTGAGCTGCAAATTTTCTTTCACAATTTTTTTCATTTCTTTTTCGATTTCTTCGAAGCAATCCTCCGAAAATTCAAAATCAAAATCGAAATCATAATAAAACCCTTCTGCAATCGAAGGCCCGATGGCGCATTTTGTATTCGGATACAGCCTTTTTACAGCCTGCGCCAATATATGAGCCGTCGTGTGCCAAAAAGCGCTTTTTCCCTCTTCTTCCTCAAACGTCACTTCCTGGATGGAACCATCCTTCCTGCAAATCTTCATCTTATTCTTCCTTTCTTTGATAAAATTTTGATTAACATAAGAAAAAGCACCCTGAAAGACACAGTTCCTGTATCTTTAAGGGTGCTCATTTTGCACGGTTCCACCTTAATTTTTCACTTCAGATTCCAACAAATCCTAACCTTTAACGCAGGTATACGGCAATCCTTACTCTACTTTCTGCATTGCAGCTCCAGAATGGTCTTCACATATGGCCTGCATAAGCATCTTCCACCAACGGATGCTCTCTCTGGATGCGACTCATATGCTACGTGTTTCCGTCATCGCTTTTTCTCATGTTAATTTCCAATATTGTATCATTTTCCGGGTATCGTGTCAAGAATTCCGCAGGCTCTTGCGTCCGGATAAAAATGTCTGAAAGATATCGTGAAAACTACCTGGGAAGTTCAATCCTGATCTCCGTTCCTTTCCCAACTTCACTTTGCATATGGATGGTCCCCTGATGATATGCCCCCGCATGTTTTACT
>CAJKKX010000209.1 GCA_905200565.1 uncultured Lachnospiraceae bacterium | reverse complement strand
TTCTGGAAGAGAAAAATTATGTGATCGAGAATATAGACGCTACGATCATTGCCCAAAAGCCGAAGCTTCGTCCTTATATAGAAGAAATGGAAAAAAACGTGGCGGCGGCTCTGGGAATCGAGAAGGGACGGGTGAATATCAAGGCCACCACAGAGGAAGGGCTTGGATTTACGGGAACAGGGGAAGGAATCTCTGCACAGGCGGTTTGCACGCTGCTTTCTCTGCTCGATGAGGCGGCAGACAGCCGGATGGAGCTTTTGTGTGAAAAGTGCGGGAGGTGCGCAGGAGAGCATGGAATATAAGGTGTGCCTGCTGGACGCGGCGGAAAATGAGAGGACAAAAAGTCTGTATCAAAAGGTGTTCACGAAGGACAGCCCCCGGTTCGTGGATTATTATTACCGGGTGAAAGCGCGGGAAAACCGGATTTATGCAGCAGAAGGGCAGGATGGAGAGATTCTGTCCATGCTCCATCTTAATCCCTATCTGATGAGACTTGGGGAGCAGGAGATTTTTGGGGAATATATCGTGGCAGTCGCTACGGATGAACGGTACCGGGGACAGGGAATGATGAGAAATGTGCTGAAAATGGCTCTTGAGGATATGCGCCGAATCGGTGAGCCGATGGCATTTCTGATGCCTGCGGCGGAGGCGATTTACCGGCCTTTCGATTTTCGGTATATTTATTGTCAGAATCATACCTCTGTGCAGTTAGAAGAATTTAAGAAAAAGCCCCATCTGCAATGCCGGGCGGCGGAGAAAAAAGATCTGGCGGATTTGGCGGAATTTTCCAATGTTTATCTGAAAAAACATTTTCGGACGTTTGCTTTTCATACGGAAGAATACTTTGAAACACTTTTGCAGGAGCAGCGCTGCCAGAACGGGGAAGTGGCGATACTGCTCGATGAGGGAAAGATCAGAGGGTATTTTTTTACCGCTTTTGAGGATGTGCCGGAGGTGAGGGAGCCTGTGATTGCCGAGGGGTACGAGACATACCTGCTTCCCTCTCTTGCCAAATATCTCGGCAGTAAAAAGATTCGTCTGTATGGATTTTTACAGGAAATGCAGGAAGCCGAAGAGAAAAAACCTGTGATTATGGCCCGCGTCATAAATCCGGAACGGTTTGCCCCAGGGCTTACGGCAGCCGGCGCTGTGGAATTTTGCTTTGAACTCAGGGACGATTTTCTGCCTGAAAATTCCGGAATTTATAAATTCCATGCAGATGCGTTTGGGGGAATCCTGAAAAAGTGCGTCGGCGAGAGAGTGGCATTTACCATTTCGGCGGGAACCTTTACTGCGCTTACGTTTGGATGCGTGACGCCGCAGGAAGCAGGAATGCCGGGGGAGATTGCGAAGTTATGGGAGAAAGTGCGCGGTTATGGGCCGGTATTTTTGAATGAGGTGGTATGAAATGGCCTGTATGGTTGACAAAACAGCAGGAATTGCATAGACTGAAAGCAGTATGAATAGGAAAGGATAAAACCATGAAAGTATATAATACATTGACAAAGAAGAAAGAAGAATTTGTCCCTCTGACGCCGGGTAAAGTCACCATGTATGTGTGCGGGCCTACCGTTTATAATCTCATCCATATCGGGAATGCCCGGCCGATGATCGTGTTTGATACGGTAAGACGTTACATGGAGCATCAAGGATATGAAGTGAACTACGTGTCAAATTTTACGGATGTAGATGATAAGATCATTGCGAAGGCGATTGAAGAAGGAGTTACGGCAGAAGAGATCTCAACCCGCTACATCGAAGAATGCAAAAAGGATATGGCGGCTATGAATGTAAAGCCTGCAACGACACATCCGCTGGCTACACAGGAAATTGCGGGGATGGTAGAGATGATTTCTGCCCTGATTGAGAAGGGGTATGCTTATGATGTGAATGGGACCGTCTATTTCCGTACCAGAAAATTTGAGGAATACGGAAAGCTTTCTCATAAGAATCTGGATGATCTTCGTTCCGGAAACCGCGCGCTGCTGGTATCCGGGGAAGATCAGAAGGAGGACCCTCTTGATTTCGTGCTGTGGAAGCCGAAAAAGGAAGGAGAGCCATTCTGGAAGTCTCCGTGGAGCGATGGGCGTCCGGGCTGGCATATTGAGTGCTCCGTCATGGCGAAAAAATATCTGGGGCCGGAGATCGACATCCACGCAGGCGGAGAGGATCTGGTATTCCCGCATCATGAAAATGAAATTGCCCAGAGCGAGTGCTGCAATGGCGTTCCGTTTGCGAAGTACTGGATTCATAATGCGTTTTTGAATATTGATAACCGCAAGATGTCAAAATCTCTTGGAAATTTCTTTACCGTAAGAGACATCAGCGAAAAGTATGATCTTCAGGTGCTGCGTTTCTTTATGCTGAGCGCACATTACAGAAGCCCGCTGAACTTCAGCGCAGAACTGATGGAAGCCTCTCGAAACGGCCTGGAGCGCATCGTAAATGCGACAGGGCGTTTAAAGAATCTTCTTGAAAAAGCGGAAGAAAAGGATATGACAGAGGCAGAACAGTCGGCAGTCAAAGAGGTGAAGGGATTCGAAGAAAAGTTTGACGCGGCAATGGACGACGATTTTAATACGGCAGATGCGATCTCCGCAATTTTTGAGCTGGTGCGTTTTGCGAATGCGAAAGTGACGGGAGAAAATACGAAAGCGTATGTAAAAGCGGTGTTTGACGAGATCGTGAAGCTTTCGGACATCCTGGGGCTTTTGGTGGAAAAGGAAGAAGAAATTTTGGCGGAAGATATTGAGAAACTGATTTCCGAGCGTCAGGCGGCAAGAAAGGCAAGGGATTTTGCAAGAGCCGACGCGATTCGGAATGAACTGCTGGCGAAAGGGATTATCCTGGAAGATACCAGAGAAGGTGTGAAATGGAAGAAAGCGTAACATTTATGATGGACCGTCTGCGGGAGGAGTTTGCTTTCAAAGACATAGACCTGCGGATGTATTCGCCGCTGACTCTTGCTTATATCGGGGATGCAATCTACGATCTTATCATTCGCACGCTGCTGGTCAAACGCGGAAACTGTCAGCCAAATAAGCTGCACCGGATGGCGAGTTCACTTGTCAGGGCGTCGGCACAGGCGGAAATGATAGAGCGTCTGCTTCCGGCGCTGACAGAGGAAGAAACGGCTGTTTACAAGCGCGGCCGAAACGCCAAATCCTATACGATGGCAAAAAACGCCACCATGTTGGACTACCGGAAGGCGACAGGATTCGAGGCGCTGATGGGATACCTTTATCTGAAAGAGGATTTGGGACGTATGATAGAACTGATCAAAACAGGGCTGGACAAAGGAGAACAGATATGAGATATGAAGAATTGACCATAGAAGGCAGAAATGCCGTATTAGAGGCATTTCGCGCCGGCAAAACCATTGACAAGCTGTTTGTGCTGGAAGGCTGTCAGGATGGGCCCGTCCGTTCCATAACCAGAGAGGCGAGAAAGCATGATACGATTATTAATTATGTGGCAAAGGAGCGGCTGGATCAGATTTCAGAAACTGGAAAACATCAGGGCGTGATTGCTTTTGCGGCAGCCTATGAATATGCGCAGGTGGAAGATATGCTTGCGCTTGCAGAAGAAAAGGGGGAGCCTCCGTTTCTTCTGTTTCTGGATAATATTGAGGACCCGCATAATCTGGGAGCAATCATCCGTACCGCCAATCTGGCGGGTGCGCATGGGGTCGTCATTCCCAAAAGGCGGGCGGTCGGCTTGACGGCTACGGTGGCGAAAACCTCTGCGGGGGCTTTGAACTATACCCCGGTGGCGAAAGTCACAAATTTGGGACAGACGATTGAGGAATTAAAAAACAGGGGTATGTGGTTTGTGTGTGCGGATATGGACGGGGAAGTCATGTACCGCCTGGATTTAAAAGGCCCGATCGGTCTGGTGATCGGAAACGAAGGAGAGGGCGTCAGCCGCCTGGTAAAAGAAAAATGTGACTTTGTCGCTTCCATTCCCATGAAAGGGGAAATTGATTCCCTGAATGCGTCGGTTGCGGCGGGAGTGCTCGCTTATGAAATTGTGCGTCAGAGGATGGGCGTTTAACGGATGAATGATATTTTTGAAGAATATGGCGATGAAGAGCTGATTGCAAAGATGCATCAGGGGCAAACAGAAATTATGGATTATTTGATGGAAAAATATAAACATCTGGTGCGGAAAAAGGCCAGGGCATTTTATCTGATGGGGGGAGACAGCGATGATCTGATCCAGGAAGGAATGATCGGCCTTTTTAAAGCAGTGCGTGATTATAATCCTGAGCGGGAAAGCTCTTTTTTCAGGTTTGCTGATTTATGTGTTTCCAGACAGATGTATACGGCGGTAGAAGCATCTGAAAGGAAAAAACATATTCCATTAAATTCCTATATTTCCCTGTATTCGGGGACGGTAGACGGCAGGAAGCATGAGATTCCCTTACAGGATGTTCTTGCTGACAGCAGAGAAAGCAATCCGGAGGAAATGATCATTCACAGGGAGAATTGGGAACAGATACAAGTGGAATTGAAAAAACGCCTCAGCCGCTTTGAAACACAGGTACTGGAGGCTTACCTGGATGGAATGGGCTATCGGGAAATTGGAGAGCTGCTAAAGAAAGAGCCAAAAGCAATTGATAACGCCCTACAGCGGATCAGGAAAAAGATGGCGGAATAAAAAATAAAAAAATCGAAAAAAGTCCTTGACAGATGGAAGAACTTTTGTTAGAATGATGAAGCTGTTGAGAACAGCAAAGAAAAGAACATTGATAACTGAACAGTGAAACAACCTTGAAAGTTCATGAAAACAGATTTCCAAGCGCAAAGCGCAGGCGGTTTCAGCGGCAGACACACGGGGGCTTGCTCACGGGTGGATGCAGATGAAAATGCCGGAATGCGGGAGCATTTGGGAATCGTCCATGACCGAAAGAACAAAGTTCCTGAGGTTTTGGAAAATGAGTTTAAAGAACGGATGCGAAAGCATCAACCTAGAAAACAGTAAAAAAGGGATAGAATAG
>CAJKKX010000208.1 GCA_905200565.1 uncultured Lachnospiraceae bacterium | reverse complement strand
GCATCAACAGCTCCCTTTCCCTTTCGGTCGCGTACCGGCAGCGAGATTCCAAGCTGTTCTATTCTTTTTCCTGTTTCACCCATGTTTTTCTTCCTCCTAGTCAATTTAATAGCTTTCTGATAAATGTAACCTACCCCTTTACGGCCCCTGCCGCTAACCCCTCCACAAATTGCTTTTGTACCATCATAAATATCGCTATGATCGGAACGGTGATCACCATAGCCGCTGCCATTGTGCTGCCCCAGTCCACTTTAAAAAAAGATGAAAACTCATTTAAGGCTATCGGAACCGTAATGCTTGCCGTGCTTCGCGTCAGAACATTTGCAAGTGCAAATTCATTCCAGGAAGAGATAAAAGCATAAATCCCGGTTGCCGCCAATGCCGGTTTCAAAAGCGGAAGCACGACCCTGATAATTGTCTGCATTGTAGAACAGCCATCCATGATCGCTGCTTCCTCTATTTCTTTTGGGATGCCTTTAAAATATCCCTTCGCCATCCATGTGACCAGCGGAAGGCTGATCACCAGATGCGCGATCGCCAGCCCCAGCTTTGTATCTACCAATCCCACTTCATTTTCCATGTAGTAAAGCGGTATCATCAGTACCGTCAGCGGCAGCATCTGACTGATCAGCATAAACAGGGAAAGCACTCTGTTTCCCCGAAAAGAAAACCTCGCAAATGCATAACCCGCACTGCCGCCCAGAAGCAAAGCGATAAAGGTTGTCATTACGCCCACCAGAACGCTGTTTTTAAACGCATTTGGAATAGAGCTGTCAAACAGTACATTATGATAATTTGACAGGGTTGGATCCAGCGGTATCCAGCGCGGCGGATTTGCAAAAATCTCCGTCGTCGGCTTTATAGATGTGGACAACACCCATCCGATCGGGAGGATCGTAAGCAGCAGCGCCAGGATCAATACAAGATATGCCAAAATATTCAGTACTTTTTCATAGAATCTTTTCCGGCTCATCCTCACTCCTCCTTTATCACAAACTTCACATATAATACGGCAAATATCATGGTGGTAAGCAGCTGCATCACCGCGCTGGCAGAAGCGCCGTTAAGGTTCAGTATCTTAAACTGGTTATAGACCAGCAGCGATAATGTCGTTGTATTCTGACCGCCCGACGTCATGATCCAGATCAGCGAAAATTCATTGATCGCCCACACCAGCAGCATCAGTATACAGATAAAACTGATATCCTTCAAAAGAGGCATCGTGATATACCGCATTTTCTGCCACCAGCTTGCCCCATCCAGGTCGGCGCTCTCATACAGATCCGCCGGAAGCTGCTGCAGGCCAGCCGTCATCATCAGCATTACATAGGGCGAACACGCCCATATCTGAACGATGATCAGGGAAAGCAGCGCAAACTGCGGCGTCGTCAGCCATGGAATCGGTTCTTTGATCAAACCCAGACTCTGCAGAATATGATTTGCCATTCCGCCGTCTGTTGTCAGCAGCCATTTCCACGCCGTTGCCTTCACTACCCCCGGAATGATCCAGGCGATAAAGATCCCGCTTCTCCAGAAGCCTTTAAAACGGATCCCCTTTCTGTGAATCAGCATTGCGTACAATGTGCCAAGTCCAAATGAAAAGATCACGGTGCTCAGCGTCCACTTTACAGTATTCAAAACCGCTTTTATAAACTGTGGATTATGGAATAGCCGTTGATAATTATAGAAACCGGCAAATGCCCCTCCCGCGGATTGATCTGTAAAGCTCATCCGAAAAATATAAAACAATGGATAAGCGATCAGCAGCATTGTCACAATTACTCCCGGAAGAATAAAAGGAAGTGCTTTTTTCTCATCTCTGGTTAATATCTGTCTTTTCATCATATGCTCCTTTCTCTTCCGAGAGTAGTTCCGTGCTTCGTACACTTTACCGTCAGGGCAAATGCCGTGCAGCACTTTTTACCATGCAAGCAGCGCGTCGATATCCGCTGTCATAGCCTCGCATGCCTCATCCACTGTCATACTTCCTGAAACAGCGCTCTGAATATAGCCGTAAATGATCGGTTCCATTTCCGCCCAGTTCTCGTAAGTCGGTTCCGCCTTGGAATTATTCAACTGCTCGGTAAACGGTTTTAATTCCTCGCTTGCAAACTGCTCATATTCCATTGCTGTCTTGCTTGCCGGGAAAGAATCTGTCAGCCGCGCCTGGTTTTCCGGCGTTGTGATATAGGCAAGGAATTTTGCCGCCGCCTCTTTATTTTCGCTGTTCTTTGCCATGGATACGCACCATCCGTTTGCGGTCGTACAGCCCATGCCGCCGTCGCCCGGAATAACTGCCGTTTTAAAGTTAAGATCCGGATAATCCGTCTTTAAGGTATCCACATCAAATGGTCCGGTAAAGTTAAACGCAAGCTGACCTGAGCCAAACATGTCTCTCATTTTTGTGTTGTCGATCTCTGCGCTGCTCGGCGAAGCGTATCCCTCCTGGATGGAGCTGACAATATTATTCAGCGCCTTTTTGGCTGCATCGCTGTCTAACAGACACTTTGTCTCATCTTCATTTAAAATATCGCCGCCATAAGTGTAAAGCTGCTGCACCAGTCTGGTTGCCGCATTTGCCTGATTGCCAAGCGGCCATGCAAACGCATACACACCATCCTGCGCAAGCGCTTTGCTCATCTCCACCATTTCCTCCCAGTCGGTCGGGAACTCCTCATACCCTGCTGCACTCAGCAGATCAACATTGTAATAGATACCGGATCCATCATAGCGGAACGGAACCCCGTATATCTCATCCTCCACCGACGTAATCTCCAGCGCAGGCTCCAGAATATCATCAAAGTTAATCCCCGCCGCGCTGCCAGACTCTTTCAGCGTCTCCAGCAGATCCTTTTTTGCGAACGGCGCCACATCCGTCAGCAGGATCGTAAACAACTCCGGTGCATTCTTCGCACTGATCGCTGTTGTGATCTTGCTTTTATAGGTATCCCAATCTGTCACAACGATTTCCACTTTAATGTCCGGATTTTCGGCCTCAAACTCCGCTGCCATCTCCCGGCTCTCTGTCTCATCCCAGTTTGGCGTCCACCATTCAATCGTTGTCTGCTCTGCAGCTGCTCCGATCCCGATAAGTCCTGTCAGCATTGCCGCCGTAAACACGCCTGCCGCTGCTTTTTTTGCCGTCCATTTCCAGTTTTTCATCTGTTTTTCCTCCTTTTTACTCCGCTTCTTTTCTTCCGGAAATCTCTTACTGTGCCTGGGAAAGATAGTCCTTTAGCACTACCGTCAATTGCATCAGACACCTCGGTACATGATATGGTCCCTTTAATTCAAATCCCTTTTTGTCAGACCGTACTGCTCCATCTCTCTTCAAAATACTGTACCATTCCCCAAATTCCCGATCCCTGAAATAATTCTGCACATAATCATACAGCTTCAGGAAATATGTATAGTGTCTCTCGTTTTCATTATATAAAGCACTCATTGCAAGCGCATTCAGCCCCTCTGCCTGCACCCACCAGATCTTATCGTCCCATGCCGCCGGAATTCCTGCGTAATCATTTACCAGAAATCTCTGCTGCGGAATTGTCTTTTCCACATCCACATGCTGATAAAATCCTCCATACGTTTCATCGTAGCAGCGGGCAATTACCCAGTCCAGTATGGTTTCTGCGCGTTTTATATAAGTCATATGTCCGCACTCCCTGCCTGCTCTCATGGAAAACCACAGAGATTCCATCGTATGACCGGCATCAATCAACCTCCCTTCTCCCTCCGGTTTTGGTTTTCCATCCGCTCCTATATATTCAAATGGTGCTTTATATTCATCGCTCGCGAATTCATACAATGATTTTTTTACGCAATCCTGCAGGATATCATCGTACAGATTCCCAAAAACAGCCCGACTCTCAAGCGCTGCTAAAAGCGTCATAAAATTTATTGCATGCTTCTGCCATCCAGGCTCAATTCCTTCCGCCTGCAATACGTCCGGCCTGCGCACATTTCCAAATAATGTTTCACTCAGCAAACGAGCAAACGCTATGTCCTGCTCCGCCGCCTGTTCTTTGCAGGAGGCTATGTACTCATACAAACCCTTTACTGCAAAATGATCAGTGAAAATGGACGTTGCTCCCTCCAGGACTTTGCCGCTGCGCGACATCATATGCGCAAAACGCCCGTCTCCGAGATAAAAACTGCCTTTCATAAAGTCCCGTCCGGCCTTTGCAATCTCCCGCCACTCCTCTTTTGGTTCAATATGGTTGTACAATGCCGCAAACAAATACATCGTCCTCCCGACAAACCATCCCGGCTTTCTGTCATCCTCCAGCCTTCCCCGACGATCGAAGCAATTCAGATATCCCGGATACGTTTCATCCAATATCCGCTCCTGCCAAAACGGGATATTTTCCTGCAGAAGCTCCTCCTGGATCTGCTTCAGAAGCTGCCGCAATTGTTTTTCATGCCTTCTGTAAAACTCTGACTTTTTCTCCATGTATCTCTCCATTCTGCCTATAATAACAAATTTATTTCAAAACACTTTCTTCCGGCATATTTTCCCGTGCAAACGTTTACATTTTCTGGTAAAAATTTTTATTCTGCCAATAGAATGACTCTGAGCATGTTTCCCACAATATCCGCTTCCTCATCCGTCAAATTCAGTGGACTGATATAAACCGCACCGCAGTTCTTTTCATAGCCGATATAAATTCCCTGCTCATACATTTTCTGCACAATATGTTCGCCTCTTTCCTTTTTCTCCGGATAGATAAACAAGCGCGGATACGTCTGTCCTACCGGTCCTTTTTCTACTGTCTCTATTTTTGCAATTCCAGGAACGTCCTTTACATACCCCGCAACAATTTCATTTCTGTGCCGGAGTGCAGCCGCATTTTTTTGCGGATCCAATTCCAGATAATTTTTTACTGCCACATACAATCCCGCCATACTCTCCCGCGATGTTTTACTGGAGCGGCAGATGCCATGAACCGGCGCCCCAAAGCGTCTGCAATCCTCTATCCATTCTTTCTTCCCGACGATCAACCCGCTGTCCGCC
>CAJKKX010000207.1 GCA_905200565.1 uncultured Lachnospiraceae bacterium | reverse complement strand
CTCGTTTTGAAAATGTTTCAGCCCGGTGCCGTCCGGCATCGCCGCTGTGATCGCTGCCACTTTTGGATACTGCATGCCGATTTTTTTCATAACAGCCGCAAAAATATCGGTATAATTCGGTTTTTCCTTTTTACGTTTCGGACGTCCCGTCTCAATCTCAAAAGGCTCCGCTCCATGAAATTTTGCCGGATAGCGCTCCGCCGGGGTATATCCCTTTCCCTTTTTCGTAATGACATGCACGATGACGGCCTCATCCAGCTTCTTTGCTTCCTGGAACACCCGGCACATCTGCCGGATATTATGCCCGTCCACAGGCCCCAGATACGTAAGCCCCATCTCTTCAAAGAGCATTCCCGGTATAAAAAGCTGTTTGATTCCGTTTTTGGTCTTATGGATATGCTTGACAATCCGCTCCCCGTATACAGGAATTTTATTCAGTGCATTCGTAACGCCGCTTTTTAATCCCGTATAGGTCTCATTCGTCCGCAGTTCACCCAGATAAGTCGACATCCCGCCCACATTTTCCGAGATGGACATATTATTGTCATTCAGGACAATCATAAAATTTGATTTCAATTGCGCCGCATTGTTCAATGCCTCATATGCCATGCCGCCAGTCAGGGAGCCGTCTCCGATCACCGAAATCACATGATAGTTTTCCCCTAACAGATCTCTCGCCCTGGCATACCCAAGACCCGCAGAAATGGACGTCGAGCTGTGTCCCGTGTCAAAGGCGTCACAATTACTCTCCTTGCGCTTTGGAAAACCGCTCATTCCGCCGTATTTCCTCAGTGTGTCAAAGCCTTCTCTCCGTCCGGTCAAAAGCTTATGGGTGTACGCCTGATGTCCCACATCCCAGATAATCTTATCCTTCGGCAGATCAAAGCTCAGATGCAGCGCCATTGTCAGCTCCACCACGCCCAGATTGGAAGCCAGGTGGCCGCCGGAAATACTGATTTTATTCAGCAGGAAATCCCGGATTTCTTCTGCCAGAACAGGCATTTCTCCCACATCCAGCTTTTTTATATCATTCGCCTCATTTATTTTCTCTAACACCATAATCTTCGTCTACTTCCTGCGATTTATCAAATGTACGATCAATTCCCGTAAAAATTCATTTCCGGTATCCAGACTGTCCAGCATGGAAATGGCATTCCGGGAAATCCTTTCCACATCTTCTTTCGCCTTTTGAATCCCTTTCAGGGTTACATACGTCGTTTTCTCATTTTTTTCGTCGCTGCGTACCGGCTTTCCCAGCTCCTCCGTGGTACTGGTCACATCCAGAATATCATCCTGTATCTGAAACGCCATCCCCACATCCGAGGCGATCTGTTCCACCAGATGTACTTCTCTGTCTTTCGCTCCCGCCAGAATCGCCCCGATCATCATGGACGCTTCAATCAGCGCTCCCGTTTTCAGACAGTAAATACAGTTCAGCTTTTCCGCAGACAGACGCTTTCCTGCTGCCTCCACATCCACACACTGTCCGCCAAGCATCCCGTAAATCCCGGTCTTTCCCGCCAGAACAGCGAAAGCCCGTCCGATTTTCGGATTTTCCGGCTCCATCTCAAAAGCTCTGCACGCTGTCTCATAAGCATAATTCAGCAGTCCGTCACCCGCCAGAATCCCCATCGCTTCGCCATACTGCGCCCATGTGGTCTTTCTTCCTCTCCGGTACTCGTCATTATCCATCGCCGGGAGATCGTCGTGAATCAGTGAGTGGGTATGTATCATCTCGATTGCCGCCATAAACGGCTCGATTACAGCGCCCTCTCCGCCAAACAGTCTCCAGGTCTCCTGCATCAGCAGAGGGCGCAGCCTTTTGCCGCCCGCCAGAATGCTGTAATTCATCGCTTCGATCACTTTGAACTGAAAGCCTTCCGCCTCCGGCAGATACTTCTCGATGATCGCCTGTATGCTGTCTGTACGCTCTCTTAATACTTCTTCAAAATTCATAGGTTTCTCCATCCTCATTTAAAATCAGTACTTTCTTTTCCACCGCATCGATTTTCTCACTGCATGTTTTCACAAGCTCCATGCCCTGTTTATATTTCTGAAATGATTCTTCCAGCGTGATCTCATGGCTCTCCAGCGCTTCAATAATTCCATCCAGTGCAAGAAACGCTTCATCCAGTGTGATCTCTTCTTTTTTCTCTGTCATTTTTCCTCCACGCGCGCCGTCACGCTTCCATCTTTTACAAAAATTTCGATTTCACTTCCCGGAGGCATCTGCCTGACCGACACAACTCTGCGCTTTCCGGCGTCCACCACGCAGGCATAGCCCTGATTCAGCTTATCCAGCGGGGAAAGCCCCCGCAGCTTTTCGATACACAGCGCCAGCGTATGTCGGTTTTTTGCAATGCTCTGCTCCATCAATTCACGGAACCTGTCCTCGTATCTGTCAAGGATCTGGCGCTTTTCCCGAATCTGATTTTCCGGGCTCAGATAGTTCAGTTTTACTTTATAACCAGAAAGCAGATTTCTCTGCATATGAAGCTGTTCCGCTATCCGTCTGCCAAGCTGTATCCGGTATTGCAGAATCCTCTCCTGTATCAGATGCACATCCATGACTGCCAGCTCCGCTGCGGCAGAGGGCGTCGGTGCCCGAAGATCCGCCGCAAAATCTGAGATCGTGACATCCGTTTCATGTCCCACCGCTGAAATGACAGGCGTCCGGCATTCAAAAATGGCACGGGCGACTTTTTCCTCGTTAAACACCCAGAGATCTTCCATCGAACCGCCGCCTCTGCCCACGATCATAACATCCACGCCATAGGCGTCCAGCATCTGAATTCCCCGCACGATACTGTCCGCCGCTCCTTCCCCCTGCACCAGCGCCGGATAAAGGATGGTCTGGACATACGGATTTCTTCTCCGGGTGATGTTCAGAATATCCCGAATCGCCGCCCCCGTAGGCGCTGTGACGACTCCCAGCGTTCGGACATGCTTCGGAACCGGCTGCTTATATTCCGGTGCGAACATGCCCATTTCTTCCAGCTCTTTTTTTAATGCGGCGAATTTTTCATACAGAAGTCCCGCGCCGTCCAGAAGAATCTCACTGGCATACAACTGGTATTTCCCGTCCCGCTCAAATACATTCACGCTTCCCAGAACGATCACCTGCTGTCCGTTTTCCATATGGAATGCCAGACCCTTGCGCATTCCCGCAAACATCACGCAGGCAATGCTCCCCGTCTCATCTTTCAGCGAAAAATAGAGATGCCCGCTGGTATGATATTTACAATTAGAAACCTCGCCTTTTACATAAATACGTTTCAACACGAAGTCCTGCGCAAACATATTTTTAATGTAGGCATTGATCTGCCCTACCGAATACGCCTTCTTCTGTATCATTTTTCTTCCGGCTGCCCCTCTGTATCCCCTGTAGTGCGCTCCGCATTCTTCTTTACGATCTTTGCCAGAATTCCGTTAATAAACGCCGGAGATTCGTCCCCGCCAAAGGTTTTTCCCAGCTCGACGGCTTCATTGATCGCCACCCGCATCGGAATGTCCTCATCATATTCTATCTCATAGACCGCCAGGCGCAGAATCGCCAGCTCAGCCTTTCCCATACGATCGATTTTCCATCCCTCCGACACTTCACCCAGGTCTGCGTCGATCGCTGGAAGCTTTTCTTTCATTTTTTCAAACTTCTCCTGGATATATACCAGATTTTTTTCAGAAACTTCTCCCATTTCTTCAAAATAAAATTTCATCTGCTCCGGCAGCTCCTCTTCCTCATGAAATGCCGCCTGAAAAATAAGTTTGAAAATATGTTCTCTTATTTCATGTCTTGTCATCTCTTTTTCCCTTCCTGGTGAAAAAAGGGTGTCTGAAACCAGACACCCTTTATAAATTAATTACGCTTTTCCATGCTTACGCTGGCAATACGTATATTTACACTGGATACTTCTAATCCGGTCATGTTTTCAATGGACGCTTTTACTTTTTCCTGCACCTTCTGGCAGACCTTCGGAACACTGTAGCCATATGCTACGTTCAGAGCCACCTCTACCTGCACGATTCCGTCTTCCACAGTCACTTTGATTCCTTTGGAAAGATTCTTCATGCCAAGCTTTCCGACCAGCTCATTCGTGATGTTTCCTGCCATACTCGCCACACCTTCGACCTCCGTGGCCGCCAGCGCCGCAATGATCGCCACCACCTCGTCTGCGATTCGAACCTGACCGAAGCATTCTTCATTCTGTATTGTATAATTATTCTGATTTTCTTCTTTTCCCATGTAAAGACCTCCTCATTTCTGTGTGGATGCTTGTAATGCTTTTATTATATACCAAAACACAGGTAATTGGCAAACAAATTTTGTCATCAAATCCTCTTTACCGCCCAAACTCCGCAAGCTCCAGCCCTTCGTTCCGATCCAGCGTCATTCCAATACTCCAGGAATTTACCCATAAAAGCAGTGGATTCCCTTTCAGGTCTTTCACCTTCTTCATATCAGAAGTTCCCACCAGTTTATTCAGGTCGATTTCCTTATTTTCAATCCAGCGTATGTGCTTATATGGAAGGTTCTCCAGAATAATGTCTACATTATACTCATTTTTCAAACGGTATTTCAGCACTTCAAACTGAAGAACGCCTACCACGCCCACGATGATCTCTTCCATTCCCGTATTGAACTCCTGAAAAATCTGAATGGCGCCTTCCTGCGCAATCTGGTTGATTCCTTTGATAAACTGCTTCCTTTTCATCGTATCGACCTGACGCACTCTGGCAAAATGTTCCGGTGCAAAGGTAGGGATACCTTCATAGGAAAACTTCTTTCCCGGCATACAGATCGTATCTCCTATGGAAAAGATACCCGGATCAAACACGCCGATAATATCCCCCGCATAAGCGTGGTCCACGATATGACGCTCCTGCGCCATCATCTGCTGCGGCTGGGAAAGACGCTGTTTCCTGTCCCCCTGCACATGATAAACTTCCATTCCGGCGTCAAACTCACCGGAACAAATGCGCATAAAAGCGATTCTGTCGCGGTGCGCCTTATTCATATTCGCCTGGATCTTAAATACAAAAGCGGAAA
>CAJKKX010000206.1 GCA_905200565.1 uncultured Lachnospiraceae bacterium | reverse complement strand
CTGGTAAATATGATGCCGCGGCGCGGCGCTGTGGTGGCAGAGATCACCCTGCAGGATCTGGAGGATGTGCTGGAGGTGCGCGCCGTGCTGGAGGAGCTTGCCGTACAGAAGGCGTGCGAAAACATTACCGAGGATCAGCTGCGCGATCTGAAAAAGGCGGCGAATGACTTCAAACGCAGTCTGGAGGATGACAATCTGCTTGCCTGTGTGGAGACAGATATGGCATTCCACGAGATCATTTACAGCGCGGCAAATAACCGCCGTCTGCAGCAGATGCTCCAGAATATCCGCGAGCAGATGTACCGTTATCGTCTGGAATATCTGAAGGATAAGCGGATGCATCGCCTGCTGGTGGAGGAGCACGATACCATCCGCCGCGCTTTAAAGAAGAGGGATGCGGCGAAGGCGGGAAGCGCGATGCGCACGCATATCGACAACCAGAAGGAATCCATGGTGCGCAGCCTGACCGGAAGTGTTGACGCTTAATAAAAAAGGAAAAGATGGAGAGGAGGGGAACAGGCATAGCATATGGATATAGATTATCTGGAGGAATTTCTGGTAATTGTAGAGGAAGGACGTCTGGGCGAGGCGGCAGAACGGTTATACACGACCTCATCCTCGCTGTCGAAGCATATACGGGCGCTGGAGACGGAGTATGGTGTTGCGCTGTTTGACCGGAGCAAACGTAATATCCTGCCGAATGAGTATGGACAGATGCTGATTCCCTATGCCGAAAAAATAGTACAGCTCCATAGGGAAATAGAAAAGAAATTAGAGAAGAAAGCACTTTCCAACAGCCGGACGATTAATATCAGCGCCGGATACCGGATTATTGAGCTTGCGGTGGAGTTCCGGAAAAAATATCATATCAATCTGGATATCAATGAAAGCTATGAGGGATCGCAGCTGCTGCATAGCGGAGAGTGTGATCTTGGCTTTATGGTGAATGAGGAAAATCCGACAGGGGATATGGTGAAAATTCCCTATATGAAGGACTCGCTTGTAATGATCTGCAATCGCTCACATCCGCTTGCAGGAAGAAAAAAGGTTTCTCTTGCAGAATTGCGGGATGAAGATTTTGTGATGTTTCCCGACAGCGATAAAAACCGTATCAGCAAGATTATCTACAACACTGTGAGAGAAGCAGGGTTCGAACCGAAGGTGGCATTTACCGGTTCGGTTGGAAGCAATATTGTTGTGGCCGTTGCACAGAACATGGGCATTGCGCTTTTGTGGAAAAAGGCGCTCCGCTATATCATGCGTGAGGAAATTGCGGTGATAGAGGTGGAACCGGTAAAAGAAATTGAAATTTCTCTGTGTTATATGAAAAATCATAGTCTTTCGAAAGAAGAAAAGCTGTTTATAGAGTTTGTGAGAGAACGGTCAGAGCATGGCGAACCTGTTTTTGAGTGATGATGAGAAATGGGCCTTGTGTTTTAGATGGAAAATGTACGTCTGTTTATTTGTGAATATCTAACAAAAAAGAAAGCTGTAAATTTGGTAAAATGCCAGTTTACAGCTTTTTTATTTCTGTTTTGGACGTAATAAGGGCGGAATATGATTTGCTTCCTGGAACAAAAGAAATTATAATAACATCAACAAAAAAACACGGGAAAAACAGATTTTTTTGTTTAATTAAAACCATGAGCGCGCTTGGGTACAAAAAATAATTGTAAGATTCAACAAAGGAGGAAAAAGAATGAGAACAGGAAGAATGTATCGGGTATTGGGCATTTCGCTGACGGCAGCTATGCTGGCGGGCAGTTTTCCGGCTGCTGCAATGGCGGAAGAGAATGCGGGACCACAACTGGACGAATCCAGAAAAACAACGGCAAATAGTGACGAGCGGTATGATAAGATCGCAATTGGTCTGGTAAGCGATCCAAAAGATCTGGCACCGGAAAATACAGGTGGTGATAACAGCCTGCTGTACGTTAACTACAATTTTTATGAGACACTGTTTGATTATCGTGACAATGAATATGTTCCGATTCTTGCAAAAGGGTATACCGAGGTGGACGATCTGCACTGGCAGGTAGAGCTTTACGATTATATCACGGATACGGACGGCAACAATATTACAGCAAGTGATGTAGTGTATTCTATCTATACGCTGGTAGATGCCGGAAAAGCATTGAAATATGATAAATTTGAAAGCGTCGAGGCGATTGATGACTATACAGTAGAATTTACCTGGACTTCTCCGATCGACGGAATCGGGGATCTGGAATGGCCGTGGTGCCGTACCCCGATTTTCTCCCAGAAGGCGTACGAGGAAGGCAATTTTCACGAAGCACCGGTTGCGACCGGCCCGTATAAGGTGGCGGAGTATACAGTAGGCAGCAAGGTTGTACTGGAAGCAAATGACGATTACTGGCAGACAGATGAACTGAGAGATCCGGAGCACGAGGCAAATGTGCAGACAATTGAATATGACATTATTTCTGAGACAGCGCAGCATGTAATTGCGCTCAGCACCGGACAGATCCAGTATTCCGAGTACGTTCCGTCAGAGAATATTGCTGATTTCCAGGAGGGCGGTCAGTATGCCGATGGAAACGATGTTTATATTACGCAGGGAAGCGGTCTGCGTGTGCTGATGGGCAATAATGCAGAAAACAGTCCGATGAGTGATGTGAATCTGCGGAAAGCTGTATATTATGCAATCAATAATGAAGCGGTATCAACGGTTGGCGGCGCTGTCCTTCCGGCAAAAGCGCTTGGTACATCGTTCTTCGCAGATTATAATCCGGAGTGGGAAGCTGCAGAAAATAATTATATGGCTGTTTATGACGAGCAGAAGGCAAAAGAATATCTGGAGCAGTCCTCCTACAACGGGGAGACACTGAGAATCCTTGGCTCCAGCACAGAGATCGACAAGAACATGATGACCATGATCCAGGCGCTTCTTCTGAACGTTGGCATCAATACGGAGATCGTCGCAGAGGACGAAGCGCTGGTGCAGTCCGATTCTCTTGATCCGACAAAGTGGGATATGCTGATTACCAATGCAGGCGGCGGCTGTCAGATCGGCGAGTGGAACCGTTTCACCAATTACACGGAATTTGGAACAGACTACAATATGGCATATATTCACGATGAAACGCTGCAGGATTATCTGGTAACATGTACTACACTGGAGGGACATACTACAGAAAATATGAATGCAATGCATGACTATATTCTGGAAAACGGATATTACTGCGCATTAACTACAAGTGCAATGAATGCAGTGTATAGTGAAGACTTTGCATCACTTGTTTACCGCGAGAGCGAATTCCTGCGTGCAGGTTCCTGCGACTATTATCTCGACTGACAGGAAAAGGGGCGGCTTCGGTGAGTACCGCCCCGCTTATATTATTGGAGTTAGACTATGGGAAAATATATATTAAAAAGATTGCTGTGGATGATTGTAATAATTCTCGGTACATCGTTTATTATTTTTACAATTCTCTACTTTACCCCCGGAGATCCGGCGAAAATGATCGCGGGCGGAAGTGCAACTGCTGCGGAAGTAGAAAACCTGCGGCACATTATGGGGTTGGATCAGTCCTATTTTGAACAGCTGAAAAATTATTTTGTAGATACATTCATTCATTTTGATCTCGGAACCTCGTGGGTCTACAATAAGCCGGTAATTGAAGAGATGCTGGTGAGACTGCCGAGGACCATTATTATTGGTCTTTCCGCGATGATCCTGAATCTGATCATAGGTCTTCTGATGGGAATTTTTGCGGCGACGCATGAGGGAAAATGGCAGGATTCCCTGACGATGGGAATTGCTATGATATTCATTTCCTGCCCGGATTTCTGGGTGGCGCTGATGCTGATCCTGCTGTTTTCCGCAAAACTTGGTATTCTTCCTGCATATGGGATCGGCGGACCACAGTACTACATCATGCCGATCATATGCAGCGCACTTGGCGGAATTGCAGTAAACGCCAGGCAGACAAGAGCGAGTATGCTGGGCGTATTCCGTGAGGATTATATTACAACGGCAAGGGCAAAGGGACAGCGTGAAAAAGTCGTGGTATTCCGGCATATGCTGCCCAATGCGCTAATGCCGATCATCACTTCGATCGGAAACGGTTTTGCGCGTATCGTAGCAGGTTCTGCTGTTATTGAAAGTGTATTTTCCGTGCCGGGCATTGGTCTGTATTTGCTGACAGCGATTAATTCCAGAGATTATCCGGTAGTAAGATCGTGCGTGCTGTTTTTTGCGGTATTTACATCGCTGGCAATGCTGGCAGTTGATCTGGTGTACGCTTTTGTGGATCCCAGAATTAAGGCGCAGTACTCCAGTGCGCGGAAGGGGGCAAAAAAGAAATGAAGAAAAAAGACGGAATGTACCATCGGTACATGAAATCGGGCAAAACTTCCATGTTTGCGGAAACCATGCAGCGTCTCTGGGAGAACCCCGGCGCACGGGTCGGTCTTGTCATGCTGGCAATCATTTGTCTTGCCTGTATTTTTGCTCCGGTGATCGCGCCTTACGGTGTAAATGAGATGGATGTGGCAAATATGTTTAAAGGTCCGTCTGCCAGTCATATCTGTGGTACTGACGGTATGGGAAGAGATGTTTTTACCAGACTTCTTTATGGGGGACGCTATTCTCTGGCGCTTGGACTCTGCGCAGCCGTGTTTGGCTCTGTGGTAGGAACGATTATCGGAAGTATTGCCGGATATTTCGGCGGAAAGGTGGAGACGATCATTATGCGTATCATGGATATCTGGTCTTCCCTGCCGAGTATACTGCTGTGTATTCTGATCTCTGCTGTGCTCGGAAGCGGGTTTTTTAATACCGTACTTGCCCTTTCGGTAGGAAATGTGCCGGTTGGCGTGCGGCTGATCCGCGGACAGATTCTGGCGGAACGTTCGAAAGAATATCTGGAGGCAGCGGAATCAATCAAGTGTTCCAAGATCAGCATTATGTTCCGGCATCT
Source organism: uncultured Lachnospiraceae bacterium (assembly GCA_905200565.1). The sequence continues at coordinate 113 of CAJKKX010000206.1, read as the reverse complement.
GCTTCCGAATGTCATTTCTCCGGTAATTGTTGATGCGACGATGGGAATCGGTATGACGATCACAATGGCAGCAGCTCTTTCTTATATCGGGCTTGGCGTCCAGCCGCCTACAC
>CAJKKX010000205.1 GCA_905200565.1 uncultured Lachnospiraceae bacterium | reverse complement strand
ACGCGCCGGGTATGAACGCGGCTATTCGTGCAGTCGTAAGAACGGCGCTTTCAAGAGGACTGAAAGTGCGTGGTATCAGAAGAGGATTTCACGGACTTTTGAAGGAGGAGATCATTGATCTTTCAGCGCGCGATGTGTCTGAGAAGATCCAGCGCGGAGGTACGTTCCTTCAGACAGCGCGTTGTAAATCTATGCGTACGGAAGAAGGACAGCAGAAAGCGGCTGCAATCTGTAAAAAATACGGTATCGACGGACTTGTAGTTATCGGAGGAGACGGTTCTTTTGCCGGAGCTCAGAAACTTGCGAACCTCGGCGTAAATACGATCGGCATTCCGGGAACGATCGATCTTGATATTGCCTGCACAGATTACACGATCGGATTTGATACTGCTGTAAATACGGCGATGGAAGCGATTGATAAGGTGCGGGATACCGCTTCTTCTCATGAACGGTGCAGCATCATTGAGGTTATGGGACGAAATGCAGGCTATATCGCTCTTTGGTGTGGAATCGCGAACGGAGCCGAGGATATTCTGCTGCCTGAGACCTACGATTACGACGAGCAGAAGCTGATTAATAATATCATTCACAACCGGAAACGGGGGAAAAAGCACCATATTATTATCAATGCGGAGGGAATCGGGCATTCCGTAAGTATGGCGCGCCGTATCGAGGCCGCCACCGGTGTGGAAACGAGAGCGACGATTCTGGGGCATATGCAGCGTGGCGGAAGCCCGACCTGCCGTGACCGCGTATTTGCTTCCATGATGGGCGGTTATGCGGTGGATCTGCTGGCGGAGGGAAAGACAAACCGCGTGGTAGGCTATAAGAACGGCCAGTATACCGATTTTGACATTGATGAGGCTTTGGCGATGCAGAAGAATATTGATGATTATGAGGTGAAAATCAGTAAAGCGCTTTCGGTATAAAGAGCGTTTAGAAGGAGAGGCACATGGCAGCAAAATCATTTGTCGTATACGGACTGGGAAAGTTTGGATACAGCGTGGCGGTATCTCTGGCGAAGAATGGCTGTGAAGTACTGGCGATCGACAATAACGGAGATATTGTAGAGGATATTGCAAATGATGTGACCCTGGCAGTCAGGGGAAATGTAAAGGATCAGGATATTTACCACAGTCTGGGCATCGGCAATATGGATGGCGCGGTGGTAGCGGTTTCCGGCGATATGGAAGCGAGCATCCTGGCGACAATTCTTTCAAAAGAAGCGGGGATTCCCTATGTCCTGGCGAAAGCGGAGTCTCAGACCCATGCGGAGGTACTCAAAAAGATAGGGGCAGATCAGGTCATTCTTCCGGAACGGGAGATGGGTTCCCGTGTGGCGAGGAACATGGTTTTTGGAAAATTTATGGATACGTTCGAGCTTTCTTCCACATACAGCATGGCAGAGCTTGAGGTGCCCGATTCCTGGGTAGGAAAGAGCCTGCGCCAGTTGGACGTCAGATGCCGCTATGGAATTAATGTCATTGCCGCGCGTGAGGGCGAGCAGATCAATACGAATCTGGACCCGGATGAGCCGCTGGCACAGCATCAGATTATTCTGACTGTAGGGAATAATGAAGATTTAAAGAAGATAAAGTGAGAGAATAGAAAAACTTTGAAGGTTTCAGGGGCTGCCGCAGAGCCTGTTTCCGGCTTATATGGATTTCATATCAGGCGGAACATGGATTTGCGGCGGCCCCTCGGACTTTAAGCGGAGGGAAATATGATTACGAGCACATCAAATGCACAGATGAAAAACCTGGTGCAGTTACAGAAAAAAGGAAAGGCACGCAGGGAACAGGATGTTTTTGTGGCAGAAGGACTCAAGATGTACCGGGAGGCGCCGCGGGAGCTGGTAGAAAAGATCTATCTGTCAGAGACTTTTTCGAAAAAAGAGGAAGCACGGGAAATCTTAAGACGCCGGAATGTGGAGATCGTGGAGGAGCGCGTGTTCCGGAGCGTGTCGGATACAAAGACGCCGCAGGGGATTCTGGCTGTTGTCCGCAGGCAGCATTATGCGCTGGAACAGGTGCTTGCAGGGGAGAACCCTTTGCTTTTGCTTTTGGAGAATCTTCAGGATCCCGGAAACCTGGGGACGATCCTGCGGACGGGAGAGGGAGCGGGAGTGACAGGCGTCGTCATGAGTGAGGATACGGTGGATCTTTATAATCCGAAAGCCATACGGTCAACGATGGGTTCCATATACCGGATGCCGTTTTGCTACGTGGAGGATCTGAAGGATGTGATGAAGGAGCTGAAGAAAAGAGGGATCGTTTCTTATGCGGCGCACCTGAAAGGCGAACGTGCTTATGATATGCCGGACTACCGGGAAAGCTGTGGATTTTTGATCGGAAATGAGGGAAACGGGCTGACCGACGGGCTGGCGGCATGTGCAGAGGAATATATCCGGATTCCCATGTGCGGGAGGGTAGAGTCGCTGAATGCGGCGGTGGTGTTGATGTATGAAGCTTTTCGTCAGAGAAGGCAGAAATAACAAAAAGCTTGACAAGCTATTGTAACCGATATATAATGCGATTGTAACAAACGTAATATAAATGTAACAATTTCGGGAAAAACGTAATAAAATGTAATATTTTGCCGAAAAAACAGTTGCACAGGAGGTTTGTATGAAGAGTAAAATGAAATCTGTAATCGGTTGCACAGTATCCGTGGCTACAATCTCGATGCTTTCTTCTATGGCAGTGTTCGCAGCATCCGGTACAGAGACAGATGATGCAAAATGGAGCTACACGGCGGTGGCGAATGTAAACACGCAGGTAAATATCAGGGCAAACGCATCGACAGAGAGCGCAATTGTGGGATATTTGCCGAAGGCTGGAGTTGCAGAAGTCATCGAGAGGGGAGAAGAATGGACACACGTGATTTCAGGCGGTGTCGAAGGATACATAAAAGATGAATTTCTGGCATATGGAGACGAGGCGAAGAAGCTTGCGGGTGTGTATGGAACACAGGGCGTCGAAATTTCGTGGGATGACGTGAATATGTTTTCCAGACCGGACTGCTGCTCGTCTGTTTTGAAGAAAGCGAAGGGCGGCAGCGAGTATACGCTTTTGGAGAAGGAAGGCGCATGGTACGCAGTTCAGATGGATGATGTGACCGTAGCGTATGTTCCGGCAGAGGATGTGCAGAAAACAACGATTCTGGAGAAGGCGATTCCTCTGGCAGATTCCTATGGAGAGAGCGACGGAACCTATACGGCGTCGAACTGGCAGAAGGAATATACCCAGAATACAGCAGGGGATGCCGGGGCTTACATAGGTACTTCGGATGAAACGGCGGCAGCTACGGAAGCGCAGACGCCTGATAGCTATCAGGAGCCGGACGGTACGGATGCCGCACAGACAGAAACACCGGAATCTACAGGAGAGGCCAATACGGCTCCGGCCGACAGTTCTTCTGTTGCTTCGGAAGAGACAGTCACCACGGCAAGTACGGACGATGTATCGCTGCTGGCCGCATTGATTTACTGCGAGGCTGGAAACCAGTCAAGGGAAGGAAAGGTAGCAGTCGGGGCAGTCGTTATGAACCGCATCGCCAGCAGTTCCTATCCGGGAAGCATCCGTGAGGTCATTTACCAGAGCGGTCAGTTTTCACCGGCAATTACCGGATGGCTGGATCAGGTTTTAGCGAGCGGTGCGCCAAGCGATTGCTATGAGGCGGCACAGGCAGCTCTGAACGGTGAGAATCCGGTTCCGGGAGCGCTGTATTTTAACACAAGCGCAGGAAGAGGGACGAAGATCGGAGCACACTGGTTTTATTAAAAAGACGGGCTGACGCAGAAGCGTCGGTCCTTTTTTGGAGGAGAAGATGAAAATACGGAACGCAGTAATGGGAGAACTGAATCTTTTGATGGAAATGTATGCAGACGCCAGAAGGTTCATGGCGGAGCACGGGAATCCTGATCAGTGGGGGACGAGCTATCCTCCGCGGGAAATGGTAGAGGGGGATATCAGAGAGGGGAATGTCTATGTCTGTGAAGAAGACGGACGTGTGACAGGCGCTTTTTATTATAAAGAAGGAAAGGATGCCACTTATGAGGTGATCGAGGACGGAACGTGGCTTTCGAAACGCCCCTATGGGGTGGTGCATCGGATTATTTCGGATGGAACGGTAAAAGGAACGGCCTCTTTCTGCCTTGCATGGGCATTGGAACAGTGTAAGAATTTGAAAATCGACACACACCGGGAAAACCGGGTGATGCAGAAGCTTCTGGAGAAAAACGGGTTCACCTATTGCGGAATTATTTATGCGGAGGATGGCAGCAGGAGGATGGCGTATCAGAAGCAGGCAAAGTAAATCAGCGCCGCCTATAAACGGCTGGCGCTGATCTGTTCGCTGCGTTCTTCTATTTTCTGCCGGATGCGTTCGGCTTCGCTGCCCTCGGAAGGAGTAGGCTGATAGTTGTTAAATCCGGCTTCGGAAGAGATACTGCACGGAATGAGGTTGATGTTCTGATCTGCCAGTACCTCGCCGTTTCGGATGGTGAAGGTCTGCTGAAAGATCATGGTGTCCATGTCGGAGGGGGCGGAGTTTCCGCCGAAGCAGAAATTCCCCAGACTGTAAGCGATATATTTCCCACGGTATTCCTCGATGCCCTGCAACACATGGGGATGGCGCCATTGTCAATGGCGGCGTGGGCCAGGGTCATCTGGTTATAATCGGGAACGGTTTCTCTTTCGTTTCCCCAATGAAAGATGGCGATGATCAGATCGGCGCCATCCGCCTTCACTTTTGCAATGTTGTCCTTTAACTGCTGCATCCGTTCCAGATGGTCGTGCAGCTCATAAATGCCTACCAGCCCCACGTTTATGCCTTTTACAGTCACAATGGCGGTATCATCATAACCGAAGGTGGAGATGCCGGCGTCCTCCAGAATTTTTTTCGTGTCGGTAAAGCTCTGCTCCCCATAATCATGACTGTGATTGTTTGCGAGGTTTGCAGCCTCGACGGAAGAGCCGGAGAGGATATTTACAAATTCGGGGTCTCCTTTAAAAGCGAACAGCTCGCCGTTTCTTGCGGTGGATTCTGTCAGGGGACC
>CAJKKX010000204.1 GCA_905200565.1 uncultured Lachnospiraceae bacterium | reverse complement strand
TGCCGCATCGTCTCTGGTCCTGCCGATAATTTCGTATGTTCCATAATCCTGCACGACCACCAGATGCGTATGCCCGCCGGAAACCACCAGACACGCAAACGGCGGCTTCAGATCCGGATGTTCAATATAATTGGCTGAAATATGGCCCTCGATATGATGCACGCCGACAAGCGGCAGATTTTTTGCATAACTGATCGCCTTCGCCTCTGAAACTCCTACCAGAAGCGCGCCTACCAGCCCCGGTCCATAGGTAACGCCGATCGCGTCCAGGTCGTCCAGCATAACCTCCGCCTGCGAAAGCGCCTCTTCAATCACCTGATTAATCTTCTCAATGTGTTTTCTGGAGGCGATCTCCGGCACGACTCCTCCATACAGCTTATGAAGCTCGATCTGGGAAGAAATCACATTCGAGAGAACTTCTCTTCCATTCTTCACGACAGCCGCCGCCGTCTCATCGCAGGAGCTTTCTATCCCCAATATCAAAATGTCTTTTTTTTCTTTCATCTTGTTTCCCTCTCTCCAGGCCGCAATCCGCCGTTAATCTTCAAATATAAGTTCCGCCGTTTTTCCATCCTTTCCCGGAAATGTAGCAGGAAAAATTTTGCGCGCATCCTCAATAAATTCTTCCGGCCGAACCAGCGACGGACTGTAATGGGTCAGCCACATTTCCCGCACCTCTGCCGCTCTCGCCAGCTTCGCCGCCTCTTTGAACGTCATATGCTTATACTCTCTGGCTTTCTGCTCTTTGTCCGGCTCGCCATACATTCCTTCGCAGATGAACAGATCTGATTTTTCGGCATAGTCCACAATCGACTGCGTTGGCCTGGTATCCGTACAATAGGCGAGCTTGATTCCCTTTCTCGGAGCGCCAAGAACCATCTCAGGCGTATAGGTTTCCCCATTCTCCCGCACCGTCTGTCCTTTTTGAAGCAGGCTCCAGCATTTTAGCGGAATGCCCGCCGCCCTTGCACGCTCCGCGTCAAATTTCCCCGCACGGTCAATTTCCACTGTGTAGCCATAACATAAAACATTGTGATTCACTTTATAAGCTCTGATTCGATATCCTTCCATTTCAAAAGTCTGCGCCGCTCCCTGAATCTCCAGGAATTTCAATTCAAAAGGCAGTTCCGGCGCAATCACCCGCAAAGCATTCACGACTCTCTCCAATCCCTTCGGGCCGATCAAAGTCAATGGCTCGTGACGCTCTGCATTCCCCATCGTCAGCAAAAGCCCTGGCAGCCCGCTGATATGGTCGCCATGATAATGCGTAAAACAAATGACGTCAATCGGCTTAAAACTCCAACCTTTTTCTTTGATCGCAATCTGCGTCCCCTCTCCGCAATCTATCAAAATACTGCTTCCATTATAACGAAGCATCAGGGAAGTAAGCCACCGGTAAGGCAGCGGCATCATTCCTCCCGTCCCAAGCAAACATACATCTAACATTCCTGTTTCTATCCTTTTCTTCCAGATTTTAGTCTCATTTTAGCACAAATGCAAATCCCGCTCAAGTAGTTTCCCATAGCAGGAAGGGGTATCCTTTCCCTGGATACCCCTTCCCTGCCTCTTTTTCATCAAAGCAATTCTGTCTGTTCACGGACTTCAACCGGAATCTCGAATTCTTTGATCATTCTATCATAACATTCCTCGCACAGATCAAAACTGTGTGTTTCTCCATCTTTTCCCGAAAAATATCCCCAGTCTTTGTCCATATGAAGAAACTCTTCCTGCGCGATCCCCTGATGGGTTTTGATTTCCTTTTTACATTTGTTACAGTAAACCGTCTCGTTTTTCCTCATATGCTTCCTCCCCACGAACCGGACGGGTTCGCCCGTTTCTCTGCATCGTCTGTTTGTACCGTAAACAGCATATCAAAAAACGTCGTTTCTGTATAGTGGAAATTATACGTAATGCAGGAAGGAAGTCTCTGTGAAATTCATGATGACCGCATCCTCCACAGGTCTTTCATAAAAATTTTTCCGTATGCCAAGCTCCTGGAATCCCAGCTTCTCATACAGGTTCCTCGCCGGCACATTTCCTTTTCGCACCTCCAGCGTATAGACACGGATTCCCCGTTCGCTTCCCCGCCGGAGCAATTCTTTCAGCATTCTTTTCGCAATCCCCTGACCCCTGCTCTTTTCCTCCACCGCCACATTGGTGATCTCCGCCTCGTCGAACGATTGGAGCAGACCGCAGTATCCCACGATCTCCCCGTCCTCTTCCACTGTCAGAAAAAGCGTGCAATCCTGTTTTATGGAATCCGCAAACCCCTTTTTTGACCAGGGCATTGAAAAAATCTGTTTTTCAATCTCCGCTACCCTCTGCAAATCAGAGGGCTTCATTTCCCGTATCGTCAGCATGTTTTTTCTTTCTCCGCCCGTTCCCGCTCCGCCTGCGACAGACGCAGGTAATTGGGCTGATGTTCTTTGGCTGAAACGGTCTTTCCTTCCCGGAAATACGCAAGCGCCCGTACTGCTACTGCGCCCGCCCTCTGTTTATTCATATGTGCCGGTGCAAAATGATACGGAACCCTTACCTTTTCCTCAATCTTCTCCCGGTACACAGGCACGCCGTCTCCCAGGAAAATGACCTCCTGTCCCATTTCATTGATCTTTTCCATCAGTTCCTCCAGCGAAACTGCCGTCTGTTCCTCCAGGACCCTCAGCTCCCCTGCTTCAAATCTGTAAATTCCGGTATATACCTGATTTCTTCTGGCGTCCATCATCGGACAGATGAGATGGTCTGTCCCATACAGATTGCAGGCCAGCCCTTCCAGCGTCGGAATTTCTACCAGAGGCTTCTCAAGCGCCAGCCCCAGACCTTTTGCCGTAGCCGAACCGATCCGCAGTCCGGTAAAAGAGCCGGGTCCTGCTGCCACGGCCACCGCATCGATTGTATTTAAATCCAGCTCTATCATCTTTGCAATTTCATCCAGCATAGGTAAAAGCGTCTGCGAATGCGTTTTTTTATAATTCACCGTATATTCCGCCAGCATATTGTCATCCTCTGCTACAGCTACAGAAGCGACAAGACCTGAGCTGTCAATCGCCAAAATCTTCATTTCTCCCCAGCCTTTCTCCATTTTTTCCAACCGTAATTTTCCGGTAATCAAATCCTTTTTCCAGATCTTTTTCGATGCGAACCGGAATCGCTTCTTCCGGAATAATTTCTCCGATCAGCTCCGCCCATTCGATCAGGCAGACCCCTTTTCCGTAAAAGCAGTCCTCATAGCCGATCTCCTCCATCTCCTCCACGTCTCCGATGCGGTAGACATCGAAATGATACAGGGGCATCCGGCCTTTCTCATAAATCTGAACAATCGTAAAGGTCGGACTACTGATCGGCTCTGTAATTCCAAGCCCCTGCGCCAGTCCCTGCGCAAATACTGTTTTCCCCACGCCCAGGTCACCATTTAACGTGTAGATTTCTCCCGGCTTCGCCTGACTTCCAATCTTTTTTCCAAGTTCCAATGTTTCCTCTGCACTGAAAGTTTCTGTTACCATGTTTTCTCCCATTTTCTTGTTTTTATCTTTTCCAGGTCGACATTCTTCAGAATTTGCCGCTCCACGATTCTATATCGTTCTTCCCCCATACATTCTTTGGGCCAGATGAAAGAGTAACGCATTCCTGTATAAATCAAAAGGCTTCGTTTCGTCTCTACGATCTTCATGATGTCTTCCCAGCCAATCCGCACCTCTTTCTCATCCTGTCTGATAACGATGCCTTCCTTATCCATCTGATAAAAAATCGGTTTTTTAAAAGCCGGATTCATTTTCACCTGCTTTCCCGCCCTCATGTAAAGGCTCACCGGCAGATACACTGCAAACCACGCGCCAAATACGCCATACGCAGCGCTCTGCCAGGCGGGAACATCGCCGAATGTCACCGCGCAGAGCACAAAAGCGCCCAGTGCAAACACGATACTCATAATCCCTGACATGCTCCGGTAAGTGTGATTCAGCAAAAAATCATACATGTATTTCTGCGTCATCTTTACCTCAAATCTCGCTTCCTCGATATTCATTCCATATTCCTCCTTTGCTCCTCCGGTCGCATCTCTGCCGCCCCTGTAAATTCTAACGGGTTTTCGTCCTCCAGAAAGTGCATCAGCATGTACGCACACATGATGGCCACCTTTTCTTCCTTCAAAATCCTCCGCACCTCTTTCCTGTCTGCCAGGACGACCTCTATTTCCTCCGTGTCCTCCAGCCCTTTGCTGCTGATCTCCCCATCCACGAAGCCGTAGACCGTCGCACAGCATTCATCCGTCATGCCGATTGTCGTGTAGAAGGGCTTCTCATACATGGCATCCACCTTCAGCGGCCAAAGCGTAAGCCCTGTCTCCTCTTTTACCTCGCGGATGGCCGCCTCATGATAATCCTCTCCTGGTTCTACCAGCCCCGCGGGAAATTCATAAATATAATCATCAATGCTGTACCGGTATTGCCGCACCAGTAAAACCCTGTCCTTTTGCGGCCCGTACAGGCTATAAACAATCACGCCGTCCGGACTTACTTTTCTGGTATGAATCTGAAGCTCCTCCAGATTTTTCGCCCTGGACGCGACAAAATACTGCATATCCTTCCCCAAACGGTCCGCAGCGTCCAACTGGTACATATTCAGATATTTGCTTTCTGTCAACTGGTTAATTTTCTTAATACGGCTCATTTTCTCCGCCTCCTGATTCCTGGCCTGTTTCCTATCGCATCATTCATCATAACACAAAAACCCCGGAAAGAAAACGTTTTTGTTTCCTTTCCAGGGGGGAAATACATGCGCATCTTCTTTACATCTTGGTTCCTTTTAAAATCGGGCTGATGTGTTTATAAAGCAGCATGGTAATCACCGAAACTGCCGCCGCTTTCAGAAGATTGAACGGCGCTACCGCCAGAATTGCAAAGCCCGCCAGATTCGTAATCGCCGGGTTTACCGCGGTGCCCATACCAATAAGGGCCTCCATCGGCATGCCAAACGCCTTTCCATAAACGGGAAGTAAGACAAAGGCATTCAGAAAGCATCCTGCAATGATCATAAAGATTCCGCCGACCGCCATACCAATAAC
>CAJKKX010000203.1 GCA_905200565.1 uncultured Lachnospiraceae bacterium | reverse complement strand
ATCAAGAATATCGGTATGGGCTGCGGTTCAAGAGCAGGAAAGACGGAGCAGCACAGCAACGGTATACCGACAATTTCATCACGCAGATGTGTAGGTTGTAAGCGCTGTCAGAAGGAATGTGCCAACGGCGGACTTGTATTCGATGCAGAAACAAAGAAAATGACTGTAGATACAGAGCATTGTGTAGGCTGTAGCAGATGCCTCGGCGCATGTAATTTTGATGCCATTACATTCAGAAACAGCAATGCCAATGCTATTTTGAACTGTAAGATGGCAGAATATACGAAGGCTGTTATTGACGGAAGACCGAATTTCCATATTTCACTTGTTGTTGATGTATCCCCAAACTGTGACTGCCATGCGGAAAATGATATTCCGATCATTCCGAATGTGGGAATGCTGGCATCGTTCGACCCCGTAGCGTTAGACCAGGCGTGCGCCGATCTGTGTAATCAGATGACGCCGGTAAAGGAGAGCGTACTTGGTGAGAATCTGGAAAAGCATGGGCACGATGAAAAACAGGATCATTTCCATATGACACATCCGGATACCGAGTGGAAATCCTGTATCAGACATGCGGTGAAAATCGGTTTGGGGACAGATCAGTATGAACTGATTCAGATTTGATGAAATGTGCACTTTTTATAAAAATGTTGACGCAAAAGCGGAAAACTGTTATAGTTTATACAACTAAGTCTGGTTGTGAGAAGGCTTTTTAAAAGCAGGATTGCAGCAGGTCTTTCTGTATAGAAAAAGGAGGAAAAGTATGAAAAGAGGTAAAAGTAGGAAGAGGTTTGGATTACATATCCTTAGCGTGCTGGCGCTCATGCTGGCATTCTGCCTTCCGGTATCTGCCGGGGTAAAAGAAGGCGATGGGGAATATGAAATCTATCCGACGCCGCAGAGCGTTACATATGGCGCAGGCACGGCAGCGCTGACGGACAAGGTGAATGTAAAGCTGGGCGATGATATCGACACGTATACGCAGACAAGGATTGAGGATACCCTGAAGGTGCTGGGACTTGAAAAGGCTGCGTCAGGAGCAGGAAACACGGATTTGATTGTGGGCGTCTATGGTTCGGGCGACGAGGCAGATGTTTATGGGCAGTCACATAACGTGGATTCATCGATCTATGAGAAATTTGACGCATATACGCTTTGGGTTCAGGATGGAGATATTGTGATTCTTGGTAAGAACACGGATGCGGCTTATTATGGAGTGACTACACTGAAACGCATTTTTGAGCAGATTGCAGATCAGGGCGGGAAAAGTATTCGTGAACTGACTTTAAAAGATTATGCGGATGTAGAATTCCGTGGATTCATTGAAGGATATTATGGAAATCCGTGGTCTCATGAAGACCGTCTTGACCTGATGAAGTTCGGCGGCGAGATTAAGATGAATCAGTACATCTACGCACCGAAGGATGACCCGCTTCATAATAGAAGGTGGCGTGATCTGTATGATGAAGAGGGCCTGAAAAATATTGCAGAGCTTGCGAAAGCGGGAAATGAGAGCAAATGTTTCTTTGTATACGCACTGCATACGTTCATGAATAACCCGATCAATTTTTCGTCAGACGCCACTTATCAGGCAGATTTGCAGGTGATTAAGAATAAACTGGGACAGGTTATCGAAGCGGGTGTAAGGCAGGTTGCCATTCTGGAGGATGACGCGGCCGGAACGAGCGCGGCAAATATCATTAAGCTGATGAATGATCTGAATGCGTGGCTGAAAGAGCTGAAAGCAGCGCAGTATCCGGACCTGAAAACGGATATTCTCTACTGCCCGACCTGTTATATGGCGACTACGGATAGTAAAATGACTGCCATCAGCGAAGGCGTAAGCCGCGAAATCCATATCGTAGTGACCGGTGGAAAAATCTGGGGCGAGGTAAGCAGCGCATTTGCAGACGCTTTCTATAACGGATTAAATGCGAATGGAAACGGACGTTATCCTTATATGTGGGTAAACTGGCCATGTAACGATAATACGAAAAACAGTCAGATTATGGGCGGACATAATTACATCCTTCACACGGGAGTAGACGGAAGCAAATATGAAGGTATCGTTCTGAATCCGATTCAGGAGTCCGAGCCATCTAAGGTAGGTATCTTTACGGCGGCGGATTTCTGCTGGCAGACATGGGATGACGCAGCAGAAGGAGATCAGGCATGGGAGGACGCATTCAAGTATATTGATCATATGACGCCGATTGAATCTGAAGAGTCCAATGCCCTGCGGGAGGCTGCAAAGCATATGATTACGCAGGCGCCGAGTCAGACAACCGGAAAGCAGGTTCAGTTTGACGAGTCTGTGGAGATTAAAGATCAGATTACAGAATTTACCTCTAAGATGAATGCAGGTACGATTACCGCGGGCGATGTGGATTCTCTTCGCGCAGAATTTGTAAAGATCAATGATGCGACGAAACTGTATCTGGAAAAAGGAACGAATAAGAGAGCAGTGAAACAGCTAACGCCGTTCCTGAGCAATCTGCGGGATATGACGCAGGCGGACATCAACCTTCTGGATGCGATGAAGGCAGGATTCTCGAAGGATACAAGCGGAGTATGGGAGAATTTCGCAGCAGCCCAGGCCGCTTATGAACAGTCCGGAACGTATGGATTTGAATATTATAATGCAGGTATTTTATATGCGACATCCGGAAGAAAGTACATCAAACCGTTTACAGACGCAGCGCTGGAATATGTTTCAGAGGAAGTAAAGCAGATCGTAGCTCCGGATGACGTGACCGCAGATAAGTATGAAGCTACCTTCTCACGTACGCCGGGATGGGGCGTGTATGAGGGCCAGGAAACGAATATGACGGATGGCAATGATTCTACGACAGTGTGGTATCGAACGGAAAATAACAGCTCTGCGGCTGGAGATTATATTCAGCTTGACCTGGGCAGCGTAAAACCTGTAGGAACCGTGCGCGCGCTGGTGGGCGCCGATGGCGGCGATAAATGGACAAAATACCATGTGGAATATTCGGTAGACGGTACCACATGGGAGAGACTTTCTTCTTATACAGGAAGCGGTTCCGGAGTGGATAAATATGAAGTAAGCCTGGAAGGCGCTTCCGCACGTTATATAAAACTGGTAAATGACGTACAGGTGGATAAATGGGTAAAATTCTCTGAATTTTCCGTATATGAGTATGTCGGAGATGCAAATAAGGTTTACACCAATACTGCGAATGCAGGCTGGGAAGCAGAGTATGGAGACGATACCTTCCGTCTGCTGGCAAAAGAGAACGCAGTTCTCCAGCCGGGCGAGTATGTTGGCATGAAGCTTGACAGAATCCATGATGTTAAGAGCATTACCGTTTCAGGCGCAGGAACAGAGAGCCTGACTTTGGAGAAATCCATGAACCCGGACGAGTGGACGACAGAGAAAACGGGAGGCGCACGTTATATCCGTTTGATCAACAAAGGAAGTCAGGCAGTCAATTTCAGCCTTACATCTTTTGTCGTTGAGACCAATGAGATTTTCCCGACGGATCTTCTGGAAACCAGTCTTGGGGGCGCCACAAACGAGGAAGATCCAAGAAAGCTTGGAACCACGAAATACTGGATGGACGGCGATTTGTCAACAAGGGCAAAATATTGTGCTTCACCACAGGCGGGAAGCTATATTACTTATGATATAGGACAGGAAATTGATCTTCGTTCCGTGAGAGTTTACGCACTGGATACAGAGATTGATTATCCGCGTGATGCGAAGATTCAGGCGTCTCTTGACAATGAGCATTGGGAAGACCTGATTACCATTGGCGACGGTGTGGCGAATACGGCTGAAGACAAAGACACGAAGCCGGTCGAGAGCCCGGATGGCGGATGGATTCACGATACAGTAAATGTAGCGTATGCCTATGTGGAAAATACAAATATCCAGAATATGAAAGCAAGATATATCCGTGTGTATTTTACAGCGCCTTACAGTTCCCGTTGGGTAGCTTTGAACGAGATTCTGATTAATGACGGCGAGTATTTCCCATCCATTATCGATCCGACTTTTGAAACAAATGCGGCGGAGCAGAGAGGGTTCGAGATACAGAATCTGACAGACGGAAATCTGACGACTGCATTTAAGCCAGATGGAACAGAGAATGGCTCTTTGGTTTACAACCTGTCCGATGGAAAAGCCATCAGCAGAATTAATATTGTACAGAGCGGAAGCAGCATCAGCAATGCGAAGGTGTCTGTCCGCACGGGTGCGGAAACCTGGAAAGAGCTGGGGAATTTGGATCAGAGCTTCTCTGCATTCTATACAGGAGACCTGGAAAAAGTCTATGCGGTCAGGCTGGAGTGGGAAGACGTCGTGCCGGTTCTCTATGAGATTATTACCCTGGAGAATGCAGGAGATGTCTTTGAAAAGAACCTGAACGACGCACAGAGAGAGCTGGATGCAGCGGCAGCGGAAGTGGAAAAAGCGCAGGCGGCCGTTACAGCGGTTGATGCAAAGATCAAAGATGCGGAAGCGAAAGTAAATGCAGCGGCCAACGCAGCGGATAAGCTTCGTGCAGAGATTGAACTCCAGAAACTTTATGCGGAGAAGGCAGAAGCGGAAGCGCCTCTTTACGAGAAAAAGGCGGCAGAGGCAGCGAAAGCAGCAAAGGTTGCCAGAGTAGAGGCAAGAAACCTGAGCGTGGAAGGAAACGAGACGCAGGCGGCAGCGAAAGAGCAGGATGCTTTGAAGAGAGATGCTGAGGTTACAGAGTTTACGAATACCGCGTCTGCGAGAAAAACGGACGCAGAAAATTATCGTCAGAAAGCCCTGGATAAGCAGGCGGAACTGGATAAGCTTCTGAAAGGCGGAGGACAGTCTTCAATCGAAGAGCCGAATGATCCTGTGCTGCCGTCAGTGACAGGATTTAACTATAAGAATGTAAAATACAAA
The DNA here is from genome assembly GCA_905200565.1 of uncultured Lachnospiraceae bacterium. The sequence goes on along the minus strand of CAJKKX010000203.1, from coordinate 173 downwards.
GTGGTGAACGCATCTGCGAAAACCGTTGCTGCTGTAGGGGTTGTCACAAAGAAAGTGAAATCCGTAACGGTTTATAATACAATTAAGTACAGTGGAACGACCTGGAAAGTTGTAGAGATCAAGGCAAAGGCATTCAAAGGATGTAAGAAGCTTGCCAAAGTAACGATTGGAAA
>CAJKKX010000202.1 GCA_905200565.1 uncultured Lachnospiraceae bacterium | reverse complement strand
GTTTATTGCTTTGCGGACGTCAATCCTACCGGAAGCACCACCCTATATAAGACCATCGGCGTTGGAACAGGCTATGTGACCGTCAATGGCGGCCGCTATCTGGCACTGACGCAGGAATATGGCAATGTAGAAACCTGTCCCACCGACAGCGATCTGACCACCTATCCTTACTATATTGAAAATCTTGATGAAAATGGTTTCGCCAGAATTCTCTCCAGAAGTGACAACAGTGAAACCGGCTATGGCGTAGATGAATGGTATAACCTGTATACCATAAACGAGGAAGGGGAATATGTGGATAACCTGACCCAGAAGCAGGTAAACACGGACGTAGATGTACAGCAGAATGTCTTCTATAAGGATTCTCTCTTCCATGTATACAGCATCGGTTATATCTGGTGCGTCACCTCCAAAGACCACGGAAGAACCTGGGAGCACCCACGGAATATCAATGACGAGGTGAAGCGTCCCACCAGAGAAAATGCGATTCTGGTTTCCCCCGGACAGGGCATCACCACCAGCACGGGAGATCTTGTCTTAGGATACTATGATCACGGAGATGCTACCGGAGACGCGGAAGAAAATGCTTCTCTTGCCTGGTCCCCGGATAACGGACAGAGCTGGAAGCGTTCGAACGATGTTCCCGGCGCCAAAGAAGGCGGCGGCTGGTCCTCAGAAAATGAAATCGTGGAATTAGAGGACGGTACGCTCCGCATGTTCTTAAGAAGCGGAGCGGGAGCAGTCTCTTACTCTGACGCAGTCAAGGATTCCGAAGGAAATTATGTGATGCAAAAAGCCGTAAAGACGAATGCCTCCTGTAACTCCTCCTGTAATGTTTCAGCCATCTCTTATTCCAAACGAATTCAGGGAAAACAGGCCATTATCGTCTCCTGTCCCGGCGGTCCCGGCAGAAAAAACGGCAAGCTCTATACCTTCCTGGTAGAAGAAGATAATTCCATGACCCTTTTCTCTACCTTTGATGTTCCGGAATCCAGCGGTGGATACTGCTACTCCTGCCTGACAGAAATGCCGGATGGCTCCCTTGCTCTGCTCTGGGAACCAAGCCACTCTATGATCTACTTCGACAGGTTTTCTTTCCGTGATGTAGTGCCTGAGGGAGAAGCAGACGCTTCCTCCAGCTACATCATTGATCTGAAACCCGGAGAAACCTATACACAGGCAGGACTGACTGACACTGAAATTCTCCCGGATGAGAATGAGTCTCTCCAGGATTGGCTGGACGACTCCATCCTCACCGCATCCGTAGAAAATGGAACGCTCACGATAGAAGCCCTTCACAAAGGCTGGTATGCGTTTACTTTAGGTAACAGCTACTATGAAATCTATGTCAATGACGAAGAAACAGGCAACCCTTCTGACAACAGTTGCAGCCACTCCAGCACTTATGAATACGGAGGACAGCCTGCCAGTTGTGAACATCCGGGACAGACGCCCGATATTTATTGCAGCCTCTGTAACGGCCTGGTAGAAAAAGGAGAGACCATTCCTGCCACGGGGCATGACTGGGATGAAGCAAATCCGGAATCTGTGAAAGAAATGAGCGATTCTGAATATGGACTCGCCCTCCTCACCTGCCGAAACCGTCCGGCACATAAATCCGGCAGACGTCTCTACCACGCAGCGCAGACCTTCTTCAAGGAAGCTTATGCTGCCGCAGCTCCAAAGGCGGCTCAAAATGGATTGTATACGGAGGAATCCTTTCAGACATTACAGGAGGCATATGCTCTTGCCGTACCGCTGGCAGAATCCCAGGCTCCGCAGAATCCCACCCTCTATCGCACGGGATATCAGCTAAACGCTGCCGCAGAACAGCTCGTTGTCCGTTCCTCTGAGGAGATCTACCGTGATCTCCTGCTTGAAAGGGCAGAGGCGAAAAAACTCTATAACGCAGGAAAAGGAAGCCTGTCCGACGCTGTCTGGAATCCTTTCGCCAAAGCTTACCAGGCTGCGGAACAGGCTGCTTCCTCTCAAAATCCGGAAACATTATGGAAAATGCTCGACTCGCTGCGCACTTCCTATGAAAAAGCTTACCAGGCCAGCGATGACGCTGCAAATGCGGCGGACAGAGCCCGTCTGGCCAGCCTTTTACGCCAGGCCGCCAGCCTACAGTCCGAAAGCGCCTCCTACACACAGGAGTCCTGGGCTTCTTTTCTGGAAGTCTATAAAACAGTCCTGAAGGACTGGAATCCTGCTTCGATCGAAACGGTTCGCAAAAATGCGGCTCTTTTGCAGCAGGCTATGGATAAGCTGGTAAAAATCAGTGTCCCGCAAAAGCTGAAAGCGGGACTCAAAGTCACCATCAACGGTATCAATTATAAGGTACTGGATGCGAATGCCAGAACTGCCATGATCGTTTCCTTAAAGAACAAGAAGGCAAAGTCCCTGAACGTACCGGATACCATTACGATTGAAGGACAGACTTGCAAAGTAACACAGTTAGACGCAAACCTTTGCAAAAACAACAAATCCCTGAAAAAAGTTGTCCTCGGAAAACATGTCTCCACCATTGGGAAACAGGCTTTTATGGGATGCAAAAATTTAAAATCCATCCGGCTCAAAGGCAAGGCGCTTAAGACCTTAAAAGCGAAAGCTCTCAAAGGCACTCATGCAAAGCTTAAAATTTCTGCAAAAGGATGGAGCAAGAAGAAGAAAGCCTCTCTTTTAAAAGCATGTCGAAAAGCAGGCATGAATAAAAGAGGAACTGTAAAATAAAAAATTGAAACGCACGGACAATATCCTGAAACTTCTCAAAAGCAGAATTAGCTGAAAATGATGGAAACCTCCAAGCCAGCGTGAAATCTGTGAATTCACCCGGTTTGGAGGTTTCTTTTATCTTTTTACAATCCGATAATAAGTTTTCGCTGTCAGCAGGTAAATCAGCACATACATTACTGCAAAGACCAGGAAGCAAACGCCGGTACACCGCATATACAGACCCAGGTTATCCAAATTCATAACCGCCAGCAGCCGGGACATCATCGGAAACGCTGCTGTCATGTGGATCCCTGCTACACACAGTGGAAGAAAGAATACCATAAGTACCTGTGAACGAATCGACACCTTCACTTCCTGCCGGCTCATACCAACCTTCTGCATGATTTCAAAACGCACCTGGTCTTCATACCCCTCCGAAACCTGTTTATAGTAAATGATGAGAACGGTCGCCATCACAAACAGAGCGCCCAGAAATACGCCCAGGAAAAAAAGACCGCCATACAATCCATAAAAGCTCTGGCGCGATTCCGCTTTTGATTCCACCATCCCCTGATACCCCTTCGCGTGATACCACTCATATAATTCCTTATAAAATTCATTCTGCGTCTCCTCATCCGCATCCGTATCAAATCCATAAAAGGTCTGTATCCCTCTTCCCCCCAGCTCTTTCTTTTTTCTCTCGCACAGTCTCCGAATCTCCTCCATGTCCGGCGCTATGACAAAATAAGTACCGCTTATGTTGGCCGCCAGAATCCCGTTTCCTACAAAGTCGTCCAGTTCCTCCACAACGCTGTATTCCCGTCCAAGCACTTTCATGACCGGATATCCATATGTCCCACGATTCGAATAAACCAATACTTCTCCCTGTTTCAGCGTTTTCTTCTCTCCCATGACGGCATTGTAATCGGACAGAGGAAGAAATACCAGACTGCTGACAGACCCTATGCTTGCAAGAGATGCACTCTGATCCACGTAGAACTCATCCTCCTTACAGTTCACCGTGAAGTCCAGATAGGTGTACTGCATCTCCTTTGTCACAGACAGGCCCCTTTCCTTTTGCATCCGTCTTACCTCATCAAAAATCTCCTGTGTGCTGTTTTCACTTTCCTCCCGCGCATAAACTGCAAACTCCGTTGGATAACGGTTCTGCAAAATATCCTCCATCCCGAACATCAGCGATGTGCCCGATGATATCATAAGCAGAACCCCGGTGGAAAGGATACAAATATTTGCCAGTCCCACGGCATTCTGCTTCATCCGGTACATCATGCCGGATATGCTGGTGAAATGCCTGGTCTGATAATAGTACCTTTTATTTTTCCGAAGCATTTTCAGCAGTACGATACTCCCGGCGGTAAACAGAAGATACGTCCCCGCCATCACCAGAACCACCGCTACAAAAAACAAAAGCATTGATGCAATCGGATTTTCCACAGTCAAAGCGATGTAATAGCCTGCTGCCAGGCATCCGAGTCCAAGAACCGCCAGAAACCATTTCGCCTTTGGCTCTCTCTCACCTGTACTGCCCGCCCGTAACAGCTCGACCGGGTCTGCGGTGCGAATCTGATGCACCGTGTATAGATAAATCGACAGAAAAATCATCGAAAACAAAACCACCGTGATACCAACTGCGACAGGTGACAGGAAAAAGCCCAGCACAATTTCCGCATCCAGCATACGGGTGATCAGAAGAAACATCACCTTATCCAGCGCAATGCCTGCGGCAAGTCCCCCTGCCAGGCTGATACACGCCGCATAGAACATCTCCCACATCAGTACGATAGAAATATGTTTTTTCTCCAGCCCCAGGATATTGAATACGCCAAATTCCTTTTTCCGCCGCTTCAGTAAAAAGCTATAGGTATAGAACAGAAAAATAAAGGCAAAAATCCCCACGACGCAGCTTCCTAAAAGCAACATATAAGCCAGTATATCTCCGCCGACCATCTCTTTCAGATTTGGATTTAAGAACAGGGATACCATGATATAAAACATTGCAGCCGTCAAAATGCAGGTAACCAGCCAGGGAAAATAGCTTTCCTTATTCTTTCGGAGATTGCTGGCCGCAAGCTTTGCCAGAAAATATTTACGCATAATCATCACCGCCTGTCGCTAACAATGTCAAAATTCCGGAAATCTTCTGATAGAGCTCCTCATCCGTGCTGTTTCCCCGATAAATCTGATAGAATATCTCGCCGTCCCTGATAAAAAGCACACGCCCCGCACGGCTGGCTGCCTTTGTAGAGTGCGTCACCATCAGAATGGTCTGTCCTTCCTGATTTACCCTGCTAAGGATTCCGAGCAGCTCATCGGAGGAGCGGGAATCCAAAGCCCCCGTCGGCTCATCCGCCAGG
>CAJKKX010000201.1 GCA_905200565.1 uncultured Lachnospiraceae bacterium | reverse complement strand
CTCCCGTGTGTATCCTAAATACTCCACACGTTGTTTCCGGTCTTTGCCGGACAGTTGTTCTTGTACAGTGACTTGTCGCCAGTTTCTCAGAACTTGACATTCGCTCCACGGAAAACCTGCGGCACAGACCGCAGCAACCTCACGCTTCAACGCTATCAAGGTCACAACATCTGCATTATATATGAAATTTTAGCCATATGCAAGGAGTTTTTAAAAAATATTGTATTTTTTTTCGTACAATCCTGTTTTTATTCTTTTGTTCCGTTTTTCCCCATTCGGAGGCATTAAGAATGTTCTGCCATAAAACTTGCATATTTTACTATTTTACCATATAATGATGCCAGGGTCAAAATCCCGGATATTTATTGATGGAGGAATACAACATGTGGATTGCCGATGGCTGGAAGGATTATGAAGTGATTGATACGTCAGCTGGAGAAAAGCTGGAGCGCTGGGGAGACTATCTTCTGGTGCGCCCGGATCCGCAGGTGATCTGGAATACCCCCAGGAAGGATCGCGGCTGGAAGCACCCGAACGCCCACTATCACCGCAGTAAAAAAGGCGGCGGCGAGTGGGAATTTTTCGACCTGCCCGAGCAGTGGGATATTCACTATAAATCATTAACATTTCATTTAAAACCGTTCAGCTTTAAGCACACCGGTCTTTTTCCGGAGCAGGCTGCAAACTGGGACTGGTTTTCGGAGAAAATAAAAACGGCCGGGAGACCTGTGAAGGTGCTGAATCTCTTCGCCTACACTGGCGGAGCCACGCTGACCGCTGCAGCCGCCGGAGCTTCTGTCACCCACGTCGACGCCTCGAAGGGCATGGTCGGCTGGGCGAAGGAGAACGCCCGCGCCTCCTCCCTTGAAGATGCTCCGATCCGCTGGATCGTCGACGACTGTGTAAAATTTGTGGAACGTGAGATCCGCCGCGGCAATCATTACGATGCCATCATCATGGATCCTCCCTCCTACGGGCGCGGTCCCAAGGGCGAAATCTGGAAGATCGAGGACGCTATCTATCCGCTCGTACAGCTCTGTGCAAAGCTGCTTAGCGAGGAACCGCTTTTCTTCCTTATTAATTCGTACACCACCGGACTTGCTCCGGCTGTTCTTTCCTATATGATAGCAACTGAATTGAAACCCTTCGGCGGACACGTCGACTCTCAGGAGGTCGGTCTGCCCGTCTCCTCAAACGGACTGGTGCTGCCCTGCGGTGCATCCGGACGCTGGGAGCGCTGAGGGGCGCTTCCAGATTCCGTTTACCGGCTTCTTTTTCGTAAGCCCTCCTGGCAGCACGCCAGTCAGCACTGCCGTATCGACGGCCAGGACTATTAATTCCCGTCAGACAGCCAGGCACCAGCCAAAACATCATTTTGATGTTTTGAAATCATTAAATTAACCAGACCGGCACATACCAGTTCTTTTCATTTACAGGCAGTAAGTCATTTGCCATGCAGACTACACTTCCCGTTCCAATTTCTACCCTCAGAGACTCCAGTCCCCCAAAGGCTTCTGCACGGGTCACAGGCTCTAAAACATCAAAATTCTTTATCGCGGTCTTTCCGGGGGATGCCGCTTTTTTAATCTCGATGGGAGAAAGCACACCATTCTGGTAAAGCAGCAAATCATTTTGACAGACTGTTTTTGCTTTGGACATAACAGCAAAATGATTACTCCAAGCAGATTCATTCAGAGCCCGTTTCTGACTCTTCTGAAACGTCGCTCCCCGCATAAACACCGGTTTTTGCGACATTGCAATTTATTCAAGCGCAATCGTAAACGGCTCGCCTACCTGCTGGTAATCGTTGCTCATCCGTCCGCTTTCCTCCGGGAACGCAACTGCATACAGCGTCATTGTCAGTTTCTTTGCATCTTTCCGGATGTAGCCGTTGTCAAGGGTATTTACTTCCATGCGCCCCTGTCCTTCCAGGAAGGACCTCATATTGATTTCCACCGCATTGCCCAGGTCGTCCGTTCCCTCCAGTTTCAAATCATACCCGCACTCACCCGTGGAGGTTGTGAAGTACACCTTCTGATTTACATCGCTCGTCGTATATTTTTCCAGCGTCACGTCTGTTCCGTCCGGAAGACGGAAGGTCTTATCCAGCTCAACTGTTTTTGTATCTGCCAGCAGCTCCGCTCCCGACACAGAAAAACCAATCGTCCCCAGCATTTCTTCCCCGAAATAGAATTCCATTTCCATATCCATCTGCTTTTCCGTGCTTATTCCGGGAACCTCCAGCTCGCCGTATACCGCCATCGTATGCTCATCCGCTTCTTCCATGCTGCCTCCGAACGCAAAGGAAACCTGCGCGCCGTCAATGCTGACGCTCACCCCCGGATGTACGCCGCCTTCCACCTCCAGCGAATCCAGCGCCTCCTGCGAATGGATCGCATAGGAAACCAGCAATGTCTCATCATCCAGAATCACCTCATTTAAAGTAGCGGAAATTCCGTCCTTTTCCACCGTCTCTCCAACCACCGACAGATACGGGCTCAAATCCTCCCGGATTCCCAGCACCTTTGAGAGGCTGTACATGGCGGCGCTCACCCCGGCATAAGCCTTCTGCCCCACCGGGCTGATTGCTGTCCCCAGTACGCAAATGCACGCTGCAGCCGCCGCATATCGTTTCCAGCTCTTTCTTCTGCTGCTTTTGACCGGAATCGTTTTTTTCCAGTTTCTTACATCGTCTGCATCCGCTCGGAATTCTCCGTAGCTGTCTGCACTATGTTCCATTTCATTTAACAGCGTATAAACTTCCTGTTTCATATAATCTGCTCCTTTCCTTCTGCTCTCATCCTGCATTTTGCTTCGCCGCGTTCCCCTTTCATTTCCGCTCTGCACTCTGCTTCACCGCATTTACCTTTCATTTCCGCTCTGCATTCTGCTTCGCCGCGTCCACACTCCGGTGCTTTTCTTAAAGCTTTCCGTACATCCGTCATGTCCGTGAAAACAGCCGCCGGATTTTCTTCTTTCCGCGTGAAAGGCGGTTGTAGATGACCGGTCTGCTCATCCCGCTCTGCGCGCTGACCGTTTCCATATTTTCTTCCTCAACATAAATTTTCAGAAACAATTCCCGGTCCTGCGGGTTTAAGCACTCCAGCATCTGTCTGGTTTCTTCGGAAAATTCCTCTTCTATCTGAGAAATTTCCGCCATCATATCCTTCCCGCTGCAGCGCTCCGCTTCCTCCCAGCTCATCTCAAGGAGCCGCGCGGCATAGCGGCGCTTGTAAGCCGGCGCTTTGATGCGGGCAACTCCGGCAATCCAGTTTGCAAAGGGATTTCTCTCCGGCATATAGGACGAAGCATGATTCCACACTGCCAGAAATACATCGCTGATGCATTCTTCCTCATACTGTGGCAGTACGTACAAATACCGGTGCACCACAGATTTCACCAATCCCCCATAATGCAGCATGACATATTCCAGCGCTTTCTCATTGCCCTGTATCATCTGCGTGACAAAATTCTGTTCTGTAATTTTCATATTCGCTCCTTTCGCAGCAGTATGGCGCCATCTTCCACAAGCTGTAAAGCATGTTGCCAAAAAACGTCCACCGGACGTTTTTGTCGTATGCATGGCAACAAAATCGCGCCGCCAGCATACAACTGCCGGCGGCGCTTTGAATGCTTTCACTATATATTCGCAAAAAAAGCGGCGTTTCTATCATAATTTCAATATTTTTTAAATATTCCCCCACATAGCGTCATTCCCATAGAGACACCCTTTTTTGCACATGGCGTTATTTCTGCACAGGCTTCTCTTTACGCCGGTCATACAGTGCGATCCCAATCAGTATCAACACTCCGATGATCGTCAGAAGGAGTCCCGCGTTCATCCACGGCGTACGGTACCGCAGCTCAATGTGGTGCTCGCCCTCCGGCAGCACCAGCGCGCCAAACATATAGTTTGCTTTCAGAAGCGGCTGTTTCTCGCCGTCCACATACGCGGTCCATCCTCCGTCCCAGGGAATAGCGAGGCACAATATTTTCGTGTCCTCCAGCGTAATATCGCCGGAGACCCGGTTTGTCTCTATCTGCTCATTCACCAGATGATCCTTTCGCAGCGCATTCATCTGCTGCTCATAATCAGTCAGCGGCTGATTCCACAGATAGATTCTGTCAAAGCTGTATTTTCCCACCAGCGGAAAAGTAATGGTAATTTCCCTGATTTCCTCTCCCGGACAGCCCAAATTCACCGTAAAATCTTCTATACCGGACGGCCACTTTGATTTCTTCGTCTCATAAAACATCTCCCGCGACACCTCTTTACCGGAAGCCGTCACCATATTTACCGAAAGCGTAATCTGTTTGCCCTTTCCTTCAAACCCATAGCCTTCCATGCAAAGATAAAATTCTCCCTCCTTACCGGTTTCTTCTGCATGAAATACAGCCGTCCCGCCTTTTTCATCAACGGTAAAACCCCGTTCAGTTTCCGTCACGCCATCGCCCGTTTTCGTCGTATACAGCGCTATCTCCCGGCCCGCAAGCGCTATCTGTCCATCTTTGCTCTGCAGCTCTTTTCCCGCCTCCGTTTCCAGAATTATGCTCTGCGCCATTGCTTCTTCCCGCTGCGCCCCATTCCAGGCGGAAGCCTCTTCTTCCGTTATATACGAATCATAACAATACCCCAGCGGAAGCGCGTTTTCATTTTCATATATCACACAGCCTTCCTGTTCATCCACTTTCCGGTAGCCGTACGGTACATTCTGCGTTTTTCCTGCTTCGCAGATATAATACCGGTTTCCTGCAAGCGTCGTTAAAATCGTTCGCTCATTCAGATTTCTATAGCTGTAAAAACGCATTACGTATGTCTGTGTTTTTGCAAAAAAGTCTGACACATTGCCGTTGGAAAGGCTCCAGTAAAAGTTCATTCCGTAAGTCCCCGCATTGGCGGCTGCATTTGGTCTTGAGGGATTTCCCACATAACGGAAGAACTCTTCCGACTCCTCCTGCAGCTTTTTCGCAGCCTTCTCCGGCTTTCCATCATAATAGGCATTTATCTGCTCTGCGGAACGATACGTTTCCGGGATGCTGCGCGTCTCAAACAATCTGTATGCATTTTGCGTCAGTCCCGCCAGCATCAGCCCCAAC
>CAJKKX010000200.1 GCA_905200565.1 uncultured Lachnospiraceae bacterium | reverse complement strand
CTGGAGGTATATAATGCGTCGGCGGAAAAAATACAGGTGAAGCTTAAGGAATACCTGATCTATATTGGAGCAAATACGGGCTTTGATCCGGCACAGTATTTTGACAGCGCAGATCAGGAAGGGACGCTTCAGATCGAATCCAATGTAGTTGTGAGCACGCCGGGAGTATACTATGTGGATTACGTTGTATATGGCGAAAAAGACATGGGAAAAAACAGGCTGATCGTAATCGTGAACTAAGGCGGAATGGGGTTAGAATTTTGGAGAGAGAGACGAGACAACAGGAGATTGATATTTATTGTATAATCAGAGATGTATTCCATGATTTGTGGGTGGCTGTGGCTATCGGAATATCGGCGGCATTTCTTGCGTATATAGGGGGCAGGCTTTTGTATCAGCCGACCTATACTTCAAGAACTACTTTCGTAGTTTCTTCCCGGAACGGCAGCACGGGGGCATATGCAAATCTGACGAAAACGCAGAAGATGACAGAGGTTTTCCGGTCTGTCATGGACAGTAACGTATTGAAGAAGATGGTAAGCGACGGGCTGGGAATGGACAGTTTTGACGGAAAGGTGAAAATTAAGGTTGTGCCGGAGACGAATCTGTTATCGGTGTCTGTGACCGCGGACAGTCCGGAGACTGCGCTTAAGCTTCTGCGGGGGATGCTGGAATATTACCCAGAGGTAGGCAGGAATGTGCTGGGCGAAGTGGTAATGGAAATATTTGAAAAGCCCGGATATCCGGCGGCACCGGATCAGGTGTTCCGTGGGAAGGAGATTATGCAGAAAGCATTTCTCATTGGCACGGCTGTCATGCTGATTTTGCTGGCGATGCTTTCTTGTCTGAAGGACACGGTCAAGAATGAAAAAGAGGCTGCGGAGAAACTGGACACCACGCTTTTCGGTGTGCTGTGCCATGAGAGAAAATATCGGAATATCAGGGATTTTCTGAAGAGGAAGAAAAAGAAAATAGTGATTACAGAGCCGTCCGTAAGCTTTGGCTATACCGAGGCAATGAAGAAGATGCGGATGAAGCTTCTGTATCAGGTGCGGTATGAGAATGTCAAGGTCATTCTGGTTACCAGCGCTGCGCCGGGAGAAGGCAAGACGACTGTGGCAGTGAATCTGGCGTATTTGATGGCAAAGCAGTCCCGGAAGATTCTTCTGATCGAGGGGGATATCAAGAATTGTGAGCTGCTGAAGCGCCTGCCGTTAAATCCAAAGCAGGCTGCTGACTGGGGCGGATGTCTGGCAGAAGGCGGCGATCCGGAAGAAGCGGTCAGCTATTTGGAGAAGTACGGTTACAGCGTAATGGTGAACCAGACAAAGGCAGTTCATGCGACGGAGCTGCTGGCTTCCGGGAGAATGGAAGAATTTGTCGCACAGATGCGCCGGAAGATGGATTTGATTATTATAGACGCACCGCCGGTATACAAGCGCTCCGACACGGAAGTCCTTGCCGGATATGCGGATGCATCCCTGCTTGTAGTGAAGCAGAACGGGACGCAGGTAAAATATATTAACGATGCAATTGATCTGTTAAATGATTATGGCAAAGGCCTGTTGGGCTGTGTGTTTAATGATGTGATGAGCGGCAAAGGCTCGCTGGTTTCTGGTTATGGCTACGGCTACGGTTACGGCTATGGCTATGGGTATGGCAGGTACGGGAAATACGATTCTCCACGCCGGGAGACAGATAAGAGGGAGTCGGGATATGGGCGGACAAAATGAAGTACACAAAGTAAAGGAAGAAGAGATGATTGATCTGACTGCCTTTGCAGCGGATTATCTTAAGATGTTAAAAAGGACGTGGAAGATGGTTCTCGTACTGGGAATAATTGGCGCTCTGGTATCCGGCCTGTGGGTGAATATGACATATCAGCCAAGATATACGGCCTCCGCTACATTTACCATTAATATCTACGAAGAGCAGGAGGACGGGACATATACCAACAGCAGTTTCTTCGACAACAGTGCGGCAGAGCAGATGGCGACTACGTTTCCGCATATTCTTACCAGCGGTGTGCTGCAGCGGAAGGTGGCGAAAGAGCTTTCCGTGGATGCAGTGCCGGGAAGGATTAAGGCGTCGGTGGTGGAGAATACGAATCTTTTGACCCTTTCTGTGACAGATACGGATGCGGAGCGCGCCTATCGAACTCTGAGAGCGGTGGTAAATAATTACCCGTCTGTGTCAGAATTGATTGTGGGAAAAGTGAATATGGAGATGCTGGATGAGACGGGGATTCCGGCTCATGCGGACAAACCGAAGGATGTGAAAAGAAACGCAGCCAGAGGCGGAATCGCCGGGATTGGCGCGGGACTTTTGCTGGCTGCATTTATGGCATTTGCTAACAGGACGGTTCGGAGAGAAGAGGACTGTATGAGGCGGATCAATATGAAATGTATTGGAACGGTTCCCAGGCTTCACCGCAAAACGAGGAGCAGGAGAACGAAACAGCCGTCTAATATCATGGACAAGAAAATCAGTCAGGAATTTGTGGAGGCTTTCCGGCTTATCCGCAATAGGATCGAATACAGCGCCCACGAAAATGGGCTGAAGAGTATTCTGATTACCAGTGCGCTGGCAGATGAGGGGAAGAGTACGACAGCGGTCAACCTGGCTTTGTCCCTGGCGCAGAATCATAAGAAGACAGCGCTGATTGACTGCGATCTGAGAAATCCCTCAGACAGTGAGATATTAAAGGCCGGCAAAGAAAAGGGATTGGCAGAGTATTTAACGGGAGAACTGGATTTAGAAGAGTGCATACAGTACGGGGAGAAGATGGGATTTTCGGATTTGGAGAATTTCCTGTATGTTTCCGGAGGAAATGCGGACGCGGACAGTACAGAGCTTCTGGACAACCCAAAGATGAAGGAGCTGATTGATTCTCTGAAAGATAAAGCGGAGTATGTAATTCTTGACAGCGCGCCCATCGGACTTCTTGCTGATGCAGGAATCCTGGCGCAGTATGTGGATGGAATCGTACTGGTGGTAAAGAAGGATTTCGCAAGGGCTGATTTCATCCTGAATTGTCTGGAACAATTTGCGGAGCACAATGTACATATTATCGGCTGTGTTCTGAATGATGATTAGAAGCTGCGGGAAAGGATGCGGACAAGAATGAAAGAACAGAAGAATCCGGAAGGCAGTTCTCTGGCTATGCTGATTTCCCACTGGAAAAATGGTACATTTTCAGAAATCATAGAGGACTGGAAATGGATCTTCCATTATAGTATCCGGTACAAAGGCGCGATAGCCGTCTATGTGCTTTTGGGAATACTCAGTACTACTCTGGGGCTTGCAGGAAGTGTGGCGGGAAAATATCTGATTGATATTATTACCGGTTATCAGACAAGCAAGCTTGCTGTACTGGCTGTCATTATGGCGGGCAGCTCCATGCTGAGTCTCTTGTTTGACAGTTTAATTAGCCGGGTATCTACAAAGCTGAGTATCTTGATTAACAACGATATTCAGGCAGATGTTTTCGGGCATATTATGGACACGGACTGGCTGGAGTTGAACCATTTCACCAACGGAGATTTACTGAATCGATTTAACGGCGATATTAAGACCGTCAGCGGTAATGCAATTAGCTGGCTCCCGACAGTTATTCTGTCAATCTATAAGTTTGTGGCTACTTTTTTTGTGATTCTGCATTATGACTGGGTGATGGCAGTCATCGCCATGGGAAGCGCTCCGTTTCTGCTGGCTTCTTCCCGTTTGTTGATTAAGAAACAGAGAGATTACAGCGGGAAGTCCGGGAGATGAGCAGCCATCTTATGACTTTTGAGGCGGAAGCTTTCTACAATCTGGATACGATTAAATCCTTTGGAATTACGGACAGATATAACGGAAAAATGCATGGATGGCAGGAAAAATTCAAAGAAATCAGCCTGAAATATAACCTCTTTACGATTAAGGCCAATGCGGCTTTGTCGGTGTTAGGGATGCTGGTACAGTTTGTGGCATTCGGTTACTGCCTGTTCCGTCTGTGGACGCACGACATTACCTATGGAACCATGACGCTGTTCCTGCAGCAGCGGAGTAATCTTTCCGGCGCGTTTGGAAACGTGATTTCGATTATTCCGTCCTTCCTCAACAGCTCCGTCTCGGCGCACCGGATCCGTGAGCTCGTAGAGCTGCCAAAAGAGGTCCATATCCCGGATAGCGCCAAGCTCGATCCACTGGCCAAGGATGGCTTCCGGGTACAGATGCATGGGGTAGAATTTTCTTATATAGAAGGAAACAAAGTAATCACCAGATCGGAGTTTCAGGCCGCCCCCGGCGAGATTGTAGCGTTGGTTGGCCCGTCCGGCGAGGGAAAAACAACGATGATCCGCCTGATTCTCGGCCTTATCCGCCCGCAGGAGGGGGAAACCGTGATCATTGCCTCAAACGGAAAAACGGTTCCCATGAACGCCGAAACGCGTCATCTCTTCGCTTATGTGCCGCAGGGAAATACGATCCTTTCCGGCACAATCGCCGAAAATATGCGCATGGTAAAAGAGGATGCGACCGACGAGGAGATCATCGAAGCGCTCAAAATCTCCTGCGCCTGGGATTTCGTCCAGCATCTGCCGGATACCATCAACAGCCGCGTCGGGGAACGTGGCCGCGGTTTCTCCGAAGGCCAGTCCCAGCGGCTTGCCATCGCCCGTGCCGTCCTCCGCGATGCCCCGGTGCTGAAAGCAGGTAGCATTTCGCTTGCAGTGTTTGCAGGTATCCCCCTGCACTTGATAACAACGCAAGTATTTTCCAGTCGTTTGACTGCAGTTCAACCGCTGGTAGACAAGCTTGGCACCTTCCGGACAACGAAATGCATCTTCCTGGGGCAGATAATAAAAACCATACTTTTCCGGAGAATTGGAAAACTGGATCGCGGGAATGTATCCGGTGATGCCCGGCAACTCCAGGCCACGATGAACGGCGCCGTATCGTAGCCACGATCCAATGCAATGTTTTGCATCGGAATCCCGTTTTGAATCTGCCGCTCCAGATGCCGCAGAACTAGCAAGCTCTTTTTTTCATTCGCTGGATACACATCTACGCCAGTTATTATGCCATATTTACAGTCTACGGTCGTTTCCATTAGGTAGCCA
>CAJKKX010000199.1 GCA_905200565.1 uncultured Lachnospiraceae bacterium | reverse complement strand
ATTACAGCAGCGGGGTGACGAATATTGTAATTCCTGACTATTCATCCGTGTTCCTGGATGCGTTCGAACGCCTTTCAGGGGAGGAAGAGGATACGGAAGTCTATATCCAGAATATCTATGCAATTCTTTTTTCTTATAAGACAGATCCCGGAAAAAATGAAAGGCTGCTAAATACGGCGCTGGTGAATACGAAAAGGCTGAATAAGGCTTTGCAGGACATGCTTCACAATATGGATAAATTTTTTGCAAGCCTTCTGGAAAAGAAGGTTTACGGGGAACTGCTAAAAGAGCATCTGGAGGGATATGTAGAGGAAATCGTAAAGAAAAAATATCATATTCTCAAAACCACGGACAATTTCTACATTTATAAGACAAGCATCAAAGGATGGATTCAGGAAATCCGGGAGAGTCAGGAGGACGAGGGCAGAGCGGAGATTCTGAATCTGGTAAACCAGATCGACCGTGGATTTGATGATATTGAACACAGAATCGCCAATATGGACAGGGAGCATACCAGATATGTCCGTGCGACCGTGACAAGATTAAATTATCTTCTGAGCAGGGAAGAGGATATGCGGGGACTGATCGTTCAGATATTAAATGAAATCGCCCGGCGCCCGGAAGAGAGAATCCGTGCAGCAGCAGAAAAGATGAATTTTTCCCATGTAGATGTTCTGACCGAAAAATCTTTGTATAAAAGAAAGAAAGGAAAACGCTCTTTTCTGGAAAATCTGGAGTCAGATGAGCAAATGCAGGATCTGTCCAGAGAAGACGTCCTGAAGATGAACCGTATGAATAACCGCTATAGTAAAAATCAGATCGAGCAGTTTATTGAGGAACATATGCAGGAAGGGGAGGCTGTGGTAGGAAAAGGATTCGTCCATAATGATGAAGAATTTGAAAAGCTGATTCTTGCCTATGATTACGCGTCGAAAAAGGGAAGTAAATATCAGATTGTCAGGGAGGAAAGTAAAATGGTAGAGGATGAGAGGTATCGTTATCCCGGACTGGTGTTTAAAAGGAGGCCGCAGAGATGATAGAATATTATGAGAATCTGATGCCGGAGGAGCAGGAAGAGGTAAGCGCGATGATCCAGCTCTTATACCGTCAGACGTTTGTTCTGGAAAGAAAGTATGACAGACGGACAGGGCGGATGCAGTTTAATAAGGAATTCCGCGTATGCGCCAGGCATCTGGATTTTATCCGTAAGTATTTTCTGATCGCCGGGATTTCCGTGCAGGAAAACAGCCGGATGGGAATTATTTATTTACAGGGAGAAACGCTGATAGGAGATAAGCTTCCGAAGCTTACCACGCTCTACGTATTGATTTTAAAATTGATTTATGACGAGCAGATGGCGGCGGCGTCGGCCAGTGTACATGTTTTTACAACGCTGGCAGATATCCATGAACGTCTGGGAAGCTTTGGACTTTTAAACCGGCAGCCATCCCCCACAGAGGTACGGCGGGCGGTTTCCACGCTGAAAAGATACCAGATTATAGAGCCTTTGGACTTACTGGAAGAGCTGGAGGGCGCCAGCCGGATGGTGATTTATCCCAGCATTCATATGCTTCTGATGGGGGATGACGCAAGGGCGCTGATAGATACCTTCCGGGAGATGGAGGAGGAGCCTGAACTGGATGTTTTGGCGTCCCGGATTTAAGGCGCAGCAGCGCATGATAGGAGGTAAAGATGGAGAAACAGAAATTCCAGGCATTGTCGAGAGTATGCCTGAATAACTGGCATTACATAGACAGAAGAGTTCTCTCTTTTTCCGAGGGTATCAATTTTTTTACCGGACATTCAGGAAGCGGAAAATCCACGGTCATTGACGCCTTGCAGATTCTTCTGTATGCCAATACAGACGGCAGGGGATTTTTTAATAAAGCGGCTTCCGATGACTCTGACCGGACATTGATCGAGTATCTGCGGGGAATGGTGAATATCGGTGAGGATAATCAGTTTTCTTATTTGAGAAACAAAAATTTTTCTACTACAATCGTCATGGAATTAAAACGAACGGATACGGGAGAATGCCAGAGTATTGGCGTGGTTTTTGACGTGGAATCTGCCACGAACGAAGTATCCAGGCTGTTTTTCTGGCACAGAGGAGAGCTTTTGCCATCCTTTTACCGGACAAAAGACCGTGCCATGTCCATGGATGAAATCAGGGAGTATCTGACAGAACATTATGCAAAAGAGGAGTATTATTTTGGGCCAAGCAACGAAAGATTTCGCAGGCATTTGTATGAGACCTATCTGGGGGGACTGAATGAGAAGAGATTTCCGCTGCTTTTTAAACGGGCGATCCCATTCCGCATGAACATTAAGCTGGAAGATTTTGTGAAGGAATACATCTGCATGGAACAGGATATCCATATTGAGGACATGCAGGAGAGCGTGATGCAGTATGGCAGGATGCGTAAGCGTATCGGGGATACCTGTGCGGAGATTGAGGAGCTTCGGAGGATACAGGAAGCGTATCTGCGGGTGGCGGAAAAGGAAAAGAAGCGGAATTATTATCTGTATTTTATGAATGCCTGTGAAGTACGGAAGCTCAAAGCGCAGGCGGCAGATTTGCAGGAGAGGATCAGCGCATGGGGAGAAGATCAGAAAAGGCAGCAGGATATTCTAAAAGAAATGGACGGCCAGATACAGGAGCTGGAAGAGAAGATACAAGAACTGGTGCGGAAGATCGCAGCCTCCGGGTATGAGGAGCTGAAAAGCCAGCTTGAGTACTTGAATAACTTCATGGAAAGACTTTCCGTGAGCAAGGGAAAATGGCAGCAGACGGCGTCAGGTTTAAAGAAATGGGCGGAGCAGGATTTTACACCGAATGCGGTTCTGTGGGATATTGAACGGTTTGCGAAGCGCAGTATTTCAAAGGAGCAGCTTGGGCGGCTGAAAAAGTCTTTGGAAGGGCTGCGTGCGGAGGCAGAGGAGCAGAAAAAGGAAGCGGAGAGCAACATTCGGAAATATAACCGTCAGGAAAAGGAAATTCGGGAAGAGCTTCTCCAGCTCAGGCAGGGGAAAAAGGCGTATCCAAAGGAGCTGGAAGAGGCCAGGCAGTATATCCGGAAGGGATTAAAAGAGCAGAATGGAAAGTACATTCCGGTGGAAATTTTGGCGGACCTCCTGGATATCCGGGACGATTCCTGGAGAAATGCAGTCGAGGGGTATATGGGCAGTAATAAACTGCTCCTTATTGTAGAACCCAAATTTGCCAGGGCGGCGATGGAACTGTATCAGGAGCTGGATAAGAAAAAGTATTACCGGGTAGCGGTTCTGGATACGGAAAAGGTAATGACAGCCCAAACTGGAGTGAAAAAAGGGGCTCTGGCAGAAGAAGTCCTGACAGATATACCTTATGTCAGGGCATACATTGATTTCCTTCTTGGAAACGTCATAAAATGCGGCGGTATAGATGAATTGAGGGAGTGCAGGATCGGTATCACCAGAGAATGTATCCGGTATCACAGCTTTAAATTGCAGTACATGGATCCGGAGCTTTACACCAGGAGAGCGTATATCGGAGAAGTAAGTATGCGCAGGCGTATTCTCCAGTTGGAAAAAATGCAGGAAGAGATTCAAAAGAACAAAGAGCCTGATCAGGAAATGGAGAAATCCTGTCGGGAGATTCTGGCGTTTGAATATCTTTCAAGGGAACTGGAGGAGTATCTCTTCTGGAAGAAGGATGTAGAGGATTTTCCGGAAAAAGAGGCGCAGAAAAAGCGTCTGGAGGAAAAACTTCTGGAATTGCAGAAGAGGGATATCAGTCTTTGGAGAGAGCAGAAGGAAGAGCTGGAGACAGAATGCCGTCAGAGAAAAGAGGAAAGGGACTCTGTAATCCGCCAGATGGAAAAGAACAATGCCAGGATAGAAGCCTGTAAAAAGGAATATTTCAGAAAAAATGAAGAACTACAGGCAAAGGAAAAGGATTTTGTGAAAGAGATAGCCCTGGAGCAGGAAATGGAAGAAATTTTCAGGGAAAAAGAGCATCCGAATTATGAGCGTTTGCAGGCGGCATATCTTGGAAAGGCAAACGGGGCGGCACAGGAAATGGAGACGTGCATGTCCGCCCTGCGGGAAATCCGGTTTGCATATCTGAAAAAACATCCGGACCGGACTTTTTCTGCGGAAGAAAAGACGAATCAGCCTTATGATGAGCTGCTTTCCCATTTGCAGTATGAAGATTTGACGGCGCTTTATCAGAAAGCGGACGAGCAGGCAAAAGAGGCCGTCTATCTCTTTAAGCAGGACTTTATTTATAAAATCCGAAGCGCTATTGAAGCTGCCTACAGGCAGAGGGACGAGCTGAATAAGATCATCAGCCAGATGGATTTTGGAAAAGACAGATACCGGTTCGAGATAACGAAAAACAGAGGGCCGGACGGCAAATATTATGATATGTTTATGGACAGGAGTCTGGAAGTAAATCCTTCTCAGATTGCGGACGGTATGGAAAACCAGATGAATCTTTTTACGATGTCCCATGAGGATAAGTATGGGGATCTGATGCAGGAGCTGATTTCTGTTTTTATTCCTCCCGATAATGCCACGGCGGAAGAACTGGAGGAATCCAGGCATAATATGGAAAAGTATGCGGATTACCGTACTTATTTATCCTTTGATATGCAGCAGATTATCAAAGGGGAAGAGACGATTAAAATCCGCTTAAGCCGGATGATTAAGAAAAACTCCGGCGGAGAGGGACAGAACCCTCTGTATGTGGCGCTTCTGGCAAGCTTCGCACAGGCGTACCGGGTGGGCCTGTCTCCCAGGATGCGGATGAATCCCACGATTCGTCTGGTCGTTTTGGATGAAGCGTTCTCGAAGATGGATGCAGAAAAGGTGGCAAGCTGTATTGCCCTGATCCGGGGATTGGGATTTCAGGCGATCATCAGCGCTACGAATGATAAAATCCAGAATTATATCGAGAATGTAGATAAGACGTTTGTATTTGCAAACCCGAATAAAAAGCATATTTCTATTCAGGAGTTTGAGAAAAAGGAATTTGTGCAGCTTCAGGAAGAACTGGCAGATGAAATGTGAGAAAGCAGAGAGTCTCTTTTTATCGCATTCCGTGAGCCAGCATCACGCTGGCG
>CAJKKX010000198.1 GCA_905200565.1 uncultured Lachnospiraceae bacterium | reverse complement strand
CCTGGGAAATGGAGCCGTAGGACATGGCTCCCGTCTTAAAGCGTGTGACGATAGAATCCACACTCTCTACTTCCTCCAGCGGAACGCCTTCCTTTGGATAGTTGAAATCCATCAGGCTTCTCAGATAGCCGGACTCCTCTTTGTCCACCATCTTCGTATATTCCTTGAACATTCCATAATCGCCCCGCTGTGTGGACTGCTGTAACATATGGATGGTCTGCGGATTGTAACGGTGTTCTTCCCCCGCGCTTCTCATTTTATGCCGTCCCACGCTGTCCAGCGTCAGATTCTGGCTCAGTCCCAGAGGGTCAAACGCTTCCGTGTGAAGGGCGTCCGCTTCTTTTGCGATGTCCTCCAGTGTAACGCCGCCTACACGGCTGACCGTATTGGTAAAGTATTTTTCAATCACGCCCGAATCAATGCCGATTGCCTCGAAAATCTGTGAGCCCTGATAGGACTGAATCGTAGAAATACCCATTTTGGAAGCAATCTTTACAATTCCGTGCAATACCGCTTCATTGTAATCATTCACCGCCGCATAATAATCCTTATCCAGCATCCCGCAGTCCACCTGCTGGCGAATCGTCTCAAGAGCCAGATATGGATTGATGGCGCAGGCGCCATAGCCCAACAGCGTCGCAAAGTGGTGAACTTCCCTCGGTTCCCCGGATTCCAGAACGATGGCAAGGGAGGTTCTCTTTTTCGTCTTTACCAGATGCTGATGAACGGCGGAAACCGCCAGCAGGGATGGAATCGGCACATGGTTTTCATCTACGCCGCGGTCCGTCAGAATCAGGATATTCGCACCGTTTCTGTGCGCCCGGTCCACCTCTACGAATAAATGCTCGATCGCTTTTGCCAGATCGGTGTTCTTATAATAAGTAATCGGCACTTCCGCAACCTGAAAACCTTCTACTTTCATATGTTTGATTTTCAGCATATCCGTGTTCGTCAGAATCGGATGCTCGATTTTCAACACCTGGCAGTTCACGCCCTGCTCATTCAGCAGATTTCCATCCTTTCCCACATAGACGGTCGTTGAAGTAACGACTTCCTCGCGAATCGCGTCAATCGGCGGGTTCGTGACCTGCGCAAATAACTGCTTAAAATAGTTAAACAGCGGCTGATGCTCATCCGACAGTACCGCCAGCGGGGTATCAATCCCCATTGCGCTGATTCCCTCGGAGCCGTTTAACGCCATATTCCGGATGGAAGTGCGGTATTCCTCATAAGTATAACCAAAGGCTTTTTGCAGCCTTGCCAGTTCCTCCTCGCTGTACTCCTGTACCCGGATATTCGGAATCTTCAAATCCCCCAGTTTTACCAGATAGCGGTCCAGCCATTCGCCGTAAGGCTGCCTTACCGCATATTTTTCTTTCAGTTCATTATCATCAATGACCGCTCCCTGGATGGTATCTACCAGAAGCATTTTCCCCGGATGCAGCCTTTCCTTCTGCACAATTCTGGTCGGATCAATGTCCAGCACGCCGACCTCGGAGGAGAGTATCAGATAACCGTCATCCGTAATGTAATACCTGGACGGCCTTAAACCATTTCGATCCAGTACGGCGCCGACCAGGTCGCCATCGCTGAACACGATGGAGGCAGGGCCGTCCCACGGCTCCATCATAGTTGCATAATACTGATAAAAGTCCTTCTTCTCCTGATTCATGGTATCGTTGTTTGCCCACGGCTCCGGGATCGTAATCATCACCGCCAGCGGCAGCTCCATCCCGCTCATGACAAGGAATTCCAGCGTGTTATCCAGCATTGCAGAATCAGAGCCTGCGGTATTTACGACTGGAAGCACCTTGTGCAGCTCGCGGTTGAAGTATTCGCTCGACATGGTCTCCTCACGGGCCAGCATTTTATCGGCATTTCCACGAATCGTATTGATCTCTCCATTATGTACGATCAGCCTGTTCGGATGCGCCCTCTCCCAGCTCGGATTCGTGTTCGTGCTGAATCTGGAGTGTACCGTGGCGATCGCGGACTCATAGTCCGGGCTTTGCAGATCCTTAAAAAAAGTACGGAGCTGTCCCACCAGAAACATTCCTTTATATACAATCGTGCGGCTGGACAGGGACGCCACATAGGTGTTCTCCACACTCTGCTCAAAGACACGGCGCACCACATACAGCTTTCTGTCAAAATCCAGCCCTGCGGCAACATCTTTTGGCTTCTTCACAAATCCCTGCATAATGTAAGGCATCTTTTCCAGCGCTTTATGTCCCAGGACTGCCGGTACGGTAGGAACTTCTCTCCAGCCCAGAAATTCCAGTCCTTCTTTTTCCACGATGATCTCAAACATTTTCCTGGCCTGGTTTCTTTTCAGCTCATCCTGTGGAAAGAAAAACATGCCGATTCCGTACTCTCTCTCAGAACCTAAAAAGATGCCGAGGGATTTACAGGTTTTGGAGAAGAACTTGTGTGAAATCTGTAACAGAATTCCTACACCGTCACCTGTTTTTCCTTCGGCATCTTTGCCAGCTCTATGTTCTAGGTTTTCTACAATCCGCAGTGCGTTTTCAACCGTTTCATGGGTCTTAATCCCTCTGATGTTGACTACCGCACCGATACCACAGTTGTCGTGCTCAAACTCCGGCCGATACAGACCGGGCATCTGAGGCTGCGACGCTTTGTTTCTCGTATCCATACGTCCAACCCTTTCTTTTTCAATTTTAACTGCATCCGCAGATTTTCTGCTCCTGCATTTGACTGATACTATACACCCATTTTTTTCAGATGTAAAGAGTGTCTTTTTTTATTTTTGTCAGATTATTCGACTTCTTTCCATTTGCGGTATTGTTTTTTCTTAATTTCAATCTTTTCTTCTTTGTATTCTCGTATTTTTACAAAAATCAGGTTTGCAGTCCCAGCCGCAAACCCGATTTTTGTTTCTTTTACTTTCTTACCCTTGCTTTGGAGGAAAGCCCTTTTTTCTTTAACAGTTTCTTATAAACAGACCATTTCTTTGCAGGCACCTTAACCTTCAGCTTTCTGTAATTGCTGCTTCCGGCTTTGGCAAATGCCTTGCTGCCAACCTTCTTTGTCGTAAGCTTTTGGGTCTTTATTGTGATGCTCCGCAGCTTCTTACAGTTATAGAACGCCTTTTTCCCGATTTTTGCTACCTTTGCGGGAATGATGACCGAGGTCAGCGACGTACAGTTCATAAATGCGCTGTCGCCTATAGCGGTTACGGACGCCGGGATTTTCACTTTTTTTAGCTTCTTACAGTCTGTAAAGGCATTGGCCCTAATAGCCGTCACCTGATACTTCACTTGATTGATCGTGACAGAAGAAGGGATGGATGCGGACACGGTATTTTTATTTGCCGCTTTTGTAAACTCCACCACAGAGCCCCCGGCAGCGACCGTATAAACATTCCCGTCCTTTGCCGTCAGCATCTCGCCTGCCTTTGGAGGCATGAATGGTTCTGATGAACCGCCGGAACCATCGCCCGTCTGTGAGCTTCCACCCTGCGGCTTTGTTTCTGTTTTCCCACATACGGAGCAGCTTCTTACAATCTCTTCCTTTTCATTCGGAACCGTACTCCATGCACCCCATCTGTGCCCCAGCGCCAAAATACTTTCCTTCTTTGTCGCCCCGCATACCTGACAGGTGTATGTCCGGATTCCTTCCTCCTCACAGGATGCCTCCTTCGTCACCCTGCCTGCATCCCAGGTATGAGAATCGCCGCAGGAATCTGGTCTTGCCACACTCTCCAGCCGGTATGGATTTACCGTATAAAGCTGTACGCTGCTTCCATCCGTCGCATACCATTTTACCATGCCGTCGCCTGTTGTAATTGGCTGACAGTCTGACAGGCGCATATCTGTTTTAACAATATCCGATATCTGATTCCCGTCGCCGTCGACCGTTACCATTTTCGTACAAATATCGTTCGTATCTTCTTTATACTCTTCCCAAAGAATGAGAAACTGCCAGTCATTAAGCTTGACAAGCTGCGGCGTCCTCGGTGCAATTCCATCTGCTTCCGTATAATCCGTCAGCCAGACAATCCTGTTTTTTGTCAGTTCCTTGCCGGTAACCGTCAGAAATACATTTCTCTGTCCAGATGCAGAATAGGTACTTTCATCCGTCTGATCCACCGAATTTCCCACAATCAGGCAATGATCCGCCGAAAGCTCAAAGCCCCCTGCCGACACACCCGTCGCATTATTTCCGTTTCCTCCCCGTATCGGGAACGGAAGAACATAGCGGACATCTGTAATCTCTCCATTTACTTCCGCCCTTGTCAGAGCTACCGCTCTTGGCCCTCCGTCGCCATGATCCACACGGTACACATAGGTTCCATCCGTCCGGACGAACTGATTAAAGGAATGGCTCACATACCCCGCCTGGGCAATATTCATCACATTGTAATAGGACTGTAGTTCCGTCATATCGGCTTCCTTCACGACATAAGTCATATTCGCCTGGTGATGCAGCCCGTCGCCGGACTCGTACATCTCATGGCAGGTATGGATATAAAGTTTGCCATCCGTTTCCGTCATGCGCAGGGAACCGGCGTCAAACGGAATATAAGTGTTCGCCCCATATACCGAATATTCCCCCAGCTTCTTCCAGTCCTTCGCGTATTTTACCACGCGCATGATCTCGCATTCATCGCTTTCCTGCTCGTTTTTCTGGCCAAATACCAGGAAGTTGTAATTCTCTCCCGCAAAGAAACCGCCGAACAGCGGAAGCGCAGGTTCTATCGTCAGACTGCCCGTACGGCTGCCATCTTCTGCATATGTTTCGACCAGGACCCCGGTATCCCTGATATACTCCACTCTCTCCAGCGTCTGGTTTTCTCTTTCCGCCAGATAGGAATTTATAGTACTGCTCCAAACCTGGTAATTATTGCGGGAAAGATTCTGGCTCGCTGTTCCATCCGAAGTGATAACGCCTCCATCCCTGTCTCCGCCTTCCCTTTCCTGTACCGTAACCCTGTGGGTGGCGCTTAACGTCCCGCTGATATTGGACGCCGTAATCTCCGCCGTCCCTGCTTTCCATGCCGTCAGGTCGCCGTTTTCTGATACGGACGCCGTACGTATCTCCCCGCTGCTCCACTCATAGTAGGAAGTGTACGGTTTCTCATGGCGAATGGTCAGATGCCG
>CAJKKX010000197.1 GCA_905200565.1 uncultured Lachnospiraceae bacterium | reverse complement strand
CCTTCCGGAATATGGGTTTGCGGGACATAAGGGATACGGTTCTTCCGCCCATATTGAGGCGATAAAAAAATACGGGCCGTCGCCCATTCACAGAAGAACCTTTCTAAAGAATTTTATGCCGGAAAAAGATCAGGAAAAGTAAGAGGTTTTCAATTGACAGTCATGCACTTGAACAGACGAAAAACAGGAACAATCTATGAAAATACCGCAGCCCGTTATCTGGAGGAGCAGGGATATGAAATTTTAGAGCGCAATTACCGCTGCCGTATAGGGGAGATCGACCTCATTGCGCAGGACAATGGATATCTGGTCTTTGTGGAAGTAAAATACCGTACTGATACTGCACGGGGACATGCGCTGGAAGCGGTAGGGGAGAAAAAGCAGGAAAGGATTCGAAAAGTGGCGCTGTACTATTTCATGGCGCGCCATCTGCCGGAGGACACGCCATGCAGGTTTGATGTGGTAGGCATTACCGGGAAAGAAATTTCTCTGGTAAAGGATAGTTTTTAGATTTCTTGACAGAACAGGAGAATGGAATGAAATTAGAGAGAAAAGAAACGATAGGGACAATCAGAGTGCGGGAAGAAGGTGATGTTCCTTACCTGACGTATCCAATGCTGGAAGCCTGCGGCATTGTCCGTCATGGCTTTTCCACCCGTCTGGGCGGAGTGAGCGAGGAGCACTTATCCAGTATGAATCTGGGCTTTGGCAGAGGCGACAGGGAAGAAAATGTGCGGGAAAACTTTCGAAGAATTGCCGCTGCCATTGGGTTTGCACCGGAGAATCTCGTGCTTTCCCATCAGACGCATACGACGAATGTAAGGATTGTTACCGAAAAAGACCGGGGAAGCGGGTTTACCAGGCCGCTGCCGTGGACGGATGTGGATGGTCTGGTGACAAATGTGCCGGAACTGGTACTGGCGACTTTCTATGCGGACTGTGTCCCCCTGTTTTTCGTAGATCCGGTAAAGAAAGCGATCGGCCTGTCGCATTCAGGCTGGCGTGGAACGGCGGGAAAGATTGGAAAAGGAACGGTAGAAACCATGCAGAAAGCTTATGGAAGCCGCCCGCAGGATATTCTGGCAGCCATTGGCCCATCCATTTGTCAGGAATGCTATGAAGTCAGCGAGGACGTAATCTCGGAATTTGAAAAGGCATATGACGCACGGTACTGGGATGCGCTGTTTTATCGAAAAGAGAACGGAAAATACCAGTTGAATCTCTGGAAAGCAAATGAATTGGTATTTTTGGAATCCGGCATCCTGCCGGAACATATCAGCGTCACAGATGTGTGTACGTGCTGCAATCCGGAGGTTTTGTATTCTCACAGAGCTTCCGGAGGAATGCGCGGGAATCTGGCCGCCTTTTTGGAACTAAAGAAGTAGAAAGAAAAGAAAAACAGCCTCTCCGGTAAAAATTTTTCCGGAAGGCTGTTTCTGGTTGTGTCTATTGCTGCTGTTTATAAGTTTGCAACAGCTTATGTATTTTCGATGTGGTGTCCTGTACACGGCTGATGGAAATATCGTGATTCAGCGTGTCGATGATGCTGGCAAGATATTTCGTCATATCAGCCTCCTGATAGTAAGGGCGGGTCAGCAGTTCGGGGAGACGGTAGTGCAGGTTGGTTGTCACCACTTTTGTGATGTATCCCTTTTCATAATATTCATCGAACTTGTCCAGGCCGTCTGTAAACAGACCGAAAGTGGTGCAGACAAAGACACGTTTTGCTTTACGGTCTTTTAACTGCTTTGCCACATCCAGCATACTCTCGCCGGAGGAAATCATATCGTCAATGATGATAACGTCCTTGCCCTCTACGGAATCTCCCAGGAACTCGTGGGCTACGATAGGATTCTTTCCATTTACAACCGTAGAATAGTCACGGCGTTTATAGAACATACCCATATCGACGCCCAGAATATTGGCAAAGTATACGGCGCGTCCCATAGCTCCTTCATCCGGACTGATAATCATCAGATGGTCATTGTCAATCCGGAAATCAGGTACGGATTCGATCAGCGCCCGAAGAAACTGATAGGTCGGCATAAAAGAGTCAAATCCCTGAATCGGAATGGCGTTCTGAACACGGGGATCATGCGCATCAAAGGTAATAATATTTGAGACGCCCATAGACACCAGTTCCTGAAGAGCGAGCGCACAGTCCAGGGATTCTCTTTTGGAACGTTTGTGCTGGCGGCCTTCATACATAAAGGGCATAATAATATTGATGCGGCGGGCTTTTCCGGTAGCGGCGGAAATGATACGTTTCAGATCCTGATAATGATTATCCGGGGACATGTGGTTCAAATGTCCGCTCACCGTATAGGTCAGGCTGTAATTGCATACATCAACCATAATAAACAGGTCACATCCCCTGACGGATTCCCGAATGACGCCTTTGGCTTCGCCGCTTCCAAAACGGGGACAGGAGCAGTCAACCAGATAGTTGTCCTCCAGATACCCTTTAAAAGCGATATCCTGAATATTATGGGTGGGCGTCTGGTGACGATAATCCAGAAGGTGCTGATGGACCTGGGTGGCAAAAGGAAGACTGCTTTCCAGGGCGGCAATCTTTAAAGGCGCAACTGGAATTGCTTTGTATAGGGATTCTAAATTCGGCATAGTGACCTCCAAAATTAATCATTTGTTAAAATTTTCATTCTAGTTATACCATTTTGGATAGAGAGAGTCAAGATTTCATTGCAATTTTGAGGTCTATTTAGTATGATAGATAAGAATAGGAGGCAGAGAAACATATGAGTAAACCGATTGTGGCTATTGTAGGAAGGCCAAATGTAGGAAAATCCACGCTGTTCAATGCACTGGCAGGTGAAAATATATCGATCGTAAAGGACACGCCTGGCGTCACCAGAGATCGTATCTACGCAGACGTAGAATGGCTGAATCTGAATTTCACACTGATCGACACGGGGGGCATCGAGCCGGATAGCAGCGACATTATTCTGGCGCAGATGCGCGAACAGGCACAGATCGCCATCGATACGGCGGATGTGATCATTTTCATGACGGATGTAAGGCAGGGCCTGGTAGATGCCGACGCGAAGGTGGCGGATATGCTGAGGCGTTCCAGAAAACCCGTGATTCTCGTCGTAAATAAAGTGGACAATTTCGCAAAGATGATGCCGGATGTATATGAGTTCTATAATCTGGGTATCGGCGATCCGATTCCGGTCGCGGCGAATGCGAAAATGGGCATTGGGGATATGCTGGATCATGTCGTAGAATATTTTAATACGGATGAGATGGAAGAGGAAGAGGACGACCGGCCGAAAATCGCAGTGGTAGGAAAACCAAATGTGGGAAAATCTTCCATTATAAATAAGCTGCTGGGAGAGAATCGTGTGATCGTTTCTGATATAGCCGGAACGACGAGAGATGCGATTGATACGAATCTGGTATGGAACGGGAAGGAATATGTATTCATTGACACGGCAGGACTGAGACGGAAGAGCAAGATCAAAGAGGAATTGGAGCGTTACAGCATCATCCGAACAGTGACGGCGGTGGACAGGGCAGATGTGGTGATCGTCGTGATCGACGCCAAAGAGGGCGTGACCGAGCAGGATGCGAAAATTGCGGGAATTGCCCATGAACGGGGAAAGGGAATCATTGTTGCGGTCAATAAATGGGACGCCATCGAGAAGGATGACAAAACCATTTATAAATATACAAACGAGCTTCGCACGACGCTTTCCTTCATGCCGTATGCTGAGATTCTGTTTGTTTCGGCGGAAACAGGGCAAAGGCTTCCGAAATTGTTTGAAAAGATCGATATGGTACTGGAAAATCAGACCCTGCGTGTTCAGACAGGCGTATTGAACGAGATCATGGCGGAGGCCGTGGCATTGCAGCAGCCGCCTTCGGATAAAGGAAAGAGATTAAGGCTCTATTATATCACACAGGTATCGGTGAAACCGCCTACTTTCGTCATTTTTGTCAATGACAGGAAGTTGACGCACTTTTCCTATACGCGGTATCTGGAGAATAAGATCAGGGACGCATTTGGTTTCCGGGGGACTTCCCTCAAATTTATTTACCGGGAGAGAAAAGATAAGGAGTGAGTTGGAAATGGTTAGATTCTTATGTCTGGCGATTGGATATGTGTTCGGTCTGTTTCAGACCGGTTATATTTATGGAAGGATGCACGGAATCGACATCCGTGACCACGGCAGCGGAAATGCGGGCAGTACAAATATGCTGCGGACGCTGGGAACGAAAGCAGGGCTGATTACCTTTGCGGGGGATTGCATTAAGTGTATTCTGGCAGTCGTGCTGACCAGAGCTCTGTTCGGGAAAAGCCATGAGGACATTTTACCTCTGCTGGCGTTTTATGCGGCGGCAGGAACGATTCTGGGGCATAACTATCCGTTCTATCTGAAATTCCGGGGCGGAAAAGGGATTGCAGCAACCGCAGGGCTGGTGCTTTCCTTCAACTGGATCATGGCGGTTCTTGGAATTATCGTTTTTTTCACGACTTTTTTTGTAACGCATTATGTGTCTCTGGGATCGCTGCTGGTCTATGTGGGCATTATGATAGAGCTGGTCGTCCTGGGACAGTCCGGATATTTTCACATGAGCCAGGCACACCTTCTGGAGCTTTACGGGGTGGCGCTGGTTCTTGCGGTTCTTGCGTTCTGGAAACACCGTGAGAATATTAAGAGATTGATGAACGGGACGGAGCGGAAAACGTATCTGTCCTCAAAGCATAAATAACAGGGGGGGGAATCATATGGCAAGAATTGGAGTCATTGGAGCGGGAAGCTGGGGAACGGCCCTGGCTTACCTGATGTACAAGAATGGACATCAGGTAACAATCTGGTCAATCATAGAGGATGAGGTAGAGATGCTGCGCACGAAAAGACAGCATGAATCAAAGCTGCCTGGCGTTCTTTTGCCGGAAGAGATAGAGATCACGAACAGTCTGGAAGAAGGAATGAGAGAAAAAGATGTGCTGATTCTCGCTGTTCCGTCTCCGTTTACGAGAAGTACCTCGCATATGATGAGAGAATTTCTCAAAGACGGACAGAAAATTGTCAATGTGGCAAAGGGAATCGAGGAGGGAACGCTGTATACACTTACGGATATTATCGAGGAAGAGCTTCCGGCGGCGGA
>CAJKKX010000196.1 GCA_905200565.1 uncultured Lachnospiraceae bacterium | reverse complement strand
GAAAGCCGATGCCACCTTCCCGCTGTCCCACACCTTCTCACCGTTTCTCCTGGCAATGATCTGATAGGCAGTCTGTACTGCGCCGCCCTCACAATTCCAGTAAAACCGCGGTTTCGTAATGCCAAGCCCCAGGGGCCTTGTCAGATATTCTGTCTGCAGACGGATTGCTCTCATAGCCTCTCTCTTCCTTCCTGTAATTATTTGAGAACAAGTGCTTCGTCACACCGCTGTGACGGCAACGCTTTCTGTGCCCAGCTTCTCCCCCGATACGGATATCTTTATCTTCCCCGGCTGCGGTGCATAGACCACTGCCAGCGCTCTGCCCTGATAGGCAGTAAAGCTGCCGGCATCATACCGCTCCTGTGTGCAGGGATCGGCGCTTCCGAAGGCAAGCAGCGTGCCGCCTTCCACACTGACCGAGAGCTTTTCATCCGCATTCGATTCTACGATGCCGTTTTCTCCGGTAATCTCCACCGGAACATATACAATGTCTCCTGCCTGTATGACCGCCTCCTCCGGCTTCAGAGTGATACGGAATTTCCCCTTTGCCGAAGACAGCGTGCTCTCCCCAAGGACCGCCCCGTCTGCATCATAAGCGACCGCCCGCAGGGTGCCCTCTGCGTATCTTGTCTTATACACGGCTTTGCATTCCTTCAGCCGCTTCTTTCCCAGTGATTTCCCATTCAAAAACAGTTCCACACCGGCTGCCCCGGCATAGATCTCCACCTGCGCCTTATTTCCGTCGCAGCCTCTCCATGACCAGCTTTCAATCGCATTGGTGCCGCGCCATACGGATTTTGAAACGCGCACACCCGGATGGTTCACCGGCCGGACCGCGATGACCGGCTTATCCGCGCGCTCCCAGACCGTTTCCGCATACCTGCAGGAGGCGTCCGGATTTCCCAGAATATCGATCACGCCCGTGCCGCCCAGAAGCCACGGATACGGACGGTTAAAAGGCATTCCCCCCGTATAGCTCCACGCTCCCAGCCCGGCCTCTCCCAGATAATCCCAGGCTGTCCACATAAAATCTCCCACCAGATAGGGATATTTTTTTACCTGCTCCCAGTTTTTATAGATTTCATACGGGAAGGTCTCGCTGCCAACGATCACCCGCCCAGGATGCAGCTTTCCCTCCAGCGGATAGCGGCCGGAAGCGTAATTATATCCGGCAATATCCAGCGCATCCAGTATCGGTGTGGTGACCATATCCACCTTTTTCGAATTTCCCGCTTTATTCATCCCCGGTCCTACCACGGTCGCCATCATGTTAAAAATCAGGCTGGCGTTTTTCGGCTCTTTGCTGTCATTTGCAGCTTTTTTCTTCTCTTCCTTATCCACGTTATCATACTGGCCTTTTCCTTTGGCATAATTCCCCATAATCATCAGATTCATGCCGCCGGTGACTGCACGGGAAGCATCCAGGCTTTTCACGAAAGAAATCATTTCTTTTCCCAGCTTTACTCCCTCCGGCTTTCCCGGTTCGGAGACTTCGTTTCCAATGGAATACATGATAACGGAAGGGTGGTTATAATCCCGATCGATCATGGCTTTCGTATCCGCCTGCCACCATTCTTTAAAGTCCCTGCCGTAATCGTATTTGCTCTTTCTCACGTACCACATGTCAAAGGTCTCATCCATCAGATACATCCCGTACCGGTCACATGCCTCCAGCATGGCTTTCGAAGCAGGATTGTGGGCAGAGCGGAGCGCATTAAATCCGTGTTCCTTCATGATCCGGACTCTGCGCTCCTCACTTTTCGTCCAGCATGCCGCTCCGAGGATACCGTTATCGTGATGGATGCACCCTCCCCGAAGCAGCGTCTGCTTCCCGTTTACCAGCAGTCCCCCGCTGCTCCACGTTATCAGACGGATGCCGAATTTTTCCGTTACCGTATCGCATACTTTGTCCTGTTTTTTCAGGGACACCCTGCACTCATAGAGGTAAGGCGTCTCATCCGACCAGAGCTTTGCATCCGGTATAGCAAGCTCTGCATTCCGGCCGCTTCCGGATGCAATCACCCGCCCCTGCTCCAGAATCTCCACCAGGATTTTTACTTCATCGGAAGCACTGGCGTCCGTCTCCACCCGGATACGGGCAGGCGCAAAGGACAGCGTCGTGATGCGCACGCCCTGATACGCAATATGCTCTTTGGGCGAAATCAGCAGCGAAACCGGGCGGTAGATACCGCTTCCGGTGTACCAGCGGCTGTTGGGAAGCTCTGAATTATCCACCGTTACCGTAATGACGTTTTCCCCGCCGTATACGAGAAATGCATCCATGCAGATGACAAAGGGCACATATCCATACGGTCTGCCGCCAGCTTCTCTTCCATTAATGAATACCTTGCTGTTACGGTATACCCCTTCAAATTCAATGGAAACTGTCTTCTCCCGCCACTCGTCCGGAGCTGTGAAACGCTTCTCATACACATATTTTCCTCCCGGAAAGTATCCGTGAGCGCCGCCTCCCGGCACATCCGGCCGCCTCTCCTCATGAATCATGGCGTCATGGGGCAGCGTAACGGTCTGCTTCTTCGTGCTTCCTTCTTTCCAGAATATCCAGTTATCATTAAACGTTTGTCGTTTCATAATTATTACAGACTCCTTTTTCAGCGATATATTTTGATCAGATGTACATCATTGACTCCCAGTACAGCCGCCATATGCAGTCTGCCGTCTTTATAAGTATAGGGCTGCTCCTCCTCCGCCAGAGAGGCGGCTTCATCGATTCTGGCGGCATCCGCCGGTTTCATGTCCATCGGACTTCCCATTTCCTGCCAAAGCTTCAGGGGATTTCCGTGGTCTTCATCAATTTTCTGTACCGTCACCCGCTTCGGCGCATCGCACAGAATTTCTATTTCCGCAGTTTTGACCGGCAGCCTGCGGCCCTTCAGGTCGAGACGGTACAGCAAAAGCTGCAGCCCTTCCTCATTTTCAAAAGCGCCCAGCTCAATCTCATTTTTTTCCGCCTGTACTTCAATGCGTGTATCTCCCACCTGGCGCAGAAGCGCAAAGGCATGATACACCGGCTTCCGGATGCCGTGAATGGTCAGCAATCCGAAATTCCCCGAAAATTCCTGCGGAAACAGAAAGGATTCCTCAAAAATATCAGAAAAGCACCAGATCGAGCTTCCCTGCAGATGTCCCTCCACATCCAGAATATTTTTCACCGCATTGGCCGCCAGCTTCCTCGTATCATTATGGGGCGCCCCGCAGCAGGAGGCGGCATTCCATTCCGTATAAAACAGCGGCAGCCCTCCCGCCTGCTCTTTGACCGCTTTCACATTATCGGAAAATAAGGTTTCCGGAAAATCTCTCGTTTCAGAGGAATCCTCAAACATCAGCCGGATTCCCTCGTTGATGCTCCCGCCGGGATGCTTTCTTATCTTCTTCATGCCGCCGCATACCGCTTTCACCAGCCCCTTCATCATGCCGGCGTCATGTCCCAGCGGCTCGCCCATATACTGATGCGTGGAACAAAAATCTATAGGAACCCTGTGCGTCCGGCAGTAATCCACCAGTTCCTTTACCCAGGAATTAGTCGCCGTGGCAGGTCCTCCCACACGAAGCGTCCGGTCCACTGATTTGATCGCTCTGGCAGTGTGTGCGTAAAGCTTAAAATAATCCTCCTGGGTGCCGCTGAAAAATGTTCCGATATTTGGCTCATTCCATACCTCAAAGTACCACTGTTCTACCTCTTCTTTTCCGTAACGGTCAAGGAGAAAACGGATAAATTTTTTGACAAAGCCCTCCCACTCCCCATAATCCTTCGGCGGCGAAATACTGGCTTTATAGCTGAAGCCAAGCTGCTTTTTATTGCGGGCAAAAAGCGCCGGCATAAAAGACAGCTCCACCAGAGGCCGCATCCCGGCGGACAGGACATTATCATAAGCCAGACCAATCTGATTAAACGAGACGTCTCTGAATTTTTCCATCCCCGGCATCGGAAGATAACTCTTCAGGTGGAGAACCACCTTCATATCCTCATCGAAAATGCCATGAAAACGCACCCGCTCTATCCCCAGCTCCTCATGCACCCGTTTTAACTGCGCCACATAATCTGTGCGCAGCGCCAGCGGTGCATGGCCGCTGCCAACACAAAACTGATAATGCCGGTCAAAAATATGGCGTTTTTCTTTTCCTGTGATTACATATGTCATAGGGATCCCCCTCTCTCCTGCTATTGATTCAGTTCCGCCAGCAGCTTGCGCAGCTCCTCCTGCTTCTCCTTCGGAAGAAAGCCATCCAGCATACCAAGCGGCTGCCCCAGCAGCACCTGCACGCCGCCGGTTCCTCCGGCAGCATTTCCCGCACGCTGCGCAAGCATATCGATCGCAGCCAGATTGACGCCGCCGGGAAGCTGCTCCAACATCGCCGCCATTTCTTTTGGAATGAAGCCTGCCGCCGCCATGCCCTTTATCATATAAATGATATTCTCATCCAGAAACCGGCGTCCCTTCGGACTCTTCGCAAACTCTCCCATCGGGATACCAATGTGATAGCCGCCTGCCGGCGGAACCGGCTCCGCCTCCATCTGCACCTCTGCTTCCAGACAAATATCATGCGCGTTTTCTCCAATTTGAATGGTATATTTCCCGCTTTCTGTGCGCCACTGATGAACCGTCGGATTCCAGTGGGCAAAGGCACGTTTCTGCAGAGTAAAGGTAACCGTTTTGCTCTCCCCCGGAGCCAGCTCTACCTTGACAAAATCCTTCAGCTCCCGCACCGGTCGGATCATCTCCACCTTTTCCGGAGCGACATACACTTGAACGACCGCTTTTCCCGCTCTTTTTCCTATGTTGGTTACCGTTACCGCTGCTGTTAAGTCTTCCCCTTCCGTCAGTTTCTTTTTATTTAACTGCAGATCGCTGCAGCGGAAAGTCGTATAGCTTAACCCGTGTCCGAACGGAAACAGCACCTCCTGTTTTTTACTTTCATAATAACGATAGCCGACAAACAGCCCTTCATTATAATTCACCACACCGCCCTCGCCAAAGTAATACAGATAAGATGGATTGTCCTCCAGGCGCTTCGGAAATGTCTCCGGCAAATGCCCCGAAGGGTTCACGTCTCCATAAAGCACATCTGTCACAGCCTCCCCGACGGCCTGCCCTGCCAGATAGCATTCCAGAATCGCCTTCGGTCTG
>CAJKKX010000195.1 GCA_905200565.1 uncultured Lachnospiraceae bacterium | reverse complement strand
GGTCGGATCTGCCCGATAATTTTCTTCAGCCTCTCACTGTTTACCGATTTCCTGCGCGCCGCTTCGATATCCTCCACGCACCGCTCTATGGTCGCCATCAGCTTATCCCGCCTTGTCGGCTTCAGAAGATAATCAAACGCATGATAGCGCAGCGACATCTGCGCATAATCAAAATTACTGTAAGCCGTAAAAATGATAACCCGGGTGTTTTCCAGTTCCTTTTGCGCCATCTGAAGCACCTCCAGCCCGGATAGTCCCGGCATCTCAATATCCACGACCGCAATATCGTACCGGTTCTTTTTTAGCATCTGGAGAAGCTGGACTCCATTTTCTGCCTCTCCGGTTACCTCTATAGATGCGATATTATTTTCCAGCATCATTTTCAGCGCGTTGCGCTCAATCGCTTCATCGTCCGCTATCAATACCTGATACATCTTCCATCGCCTCACTTCCCCAAAATGGAATTTCTATCTGAATTTTCGTAAACTGTCCCTGCTCCGAGTCGATATAAATATCTACGTCATTGTTAAAAAACAGGCGAAGACGTTTAAATACGTTCGAAAGCCCAATAGAACCATCATCCTGCTGCTGAGAGGATTCCGCTGCCTTACTTCTCACCTCCTTTAGCGTATCATCCGTCATGCCGATTCCATTATCCAATACCGTCATGCGAACCCGCCCCGTCTCTGTTTTCCTAACATCCACGCTGATGAACGCTCCCGTCGTGTACATACCTACCCCATGAATAATCGCATTCTCCACCAGCGGCTGCAAAATAAGGCATGGTATTTTCGTCCCGGTCACAGCCTGATCCGCAGTAATGCTAAAATCCATGCGGTCCCCAAAACGGATCTTCTGGATCGTCGTGTAATCCCGCACATTCTCCAACTCCTTCTGAATAGTGACAGTTTTTCCGAAATTATCCAGATTATAGCGAAGAAACTCGCCAAAGGATTCCAGCATTTCCGAGGTCTGCTCCGCATCCTCCATATATGCCATTTTCGAGATCAGGTTAATGGAATTAAACAGAAAATGCGGATTGATTCTCGCCTGAAGATTTTTCAGTTGGGCATCCTTCATCCATTTTTCATTTTCAACAGCCTTTAATTTTTCCATCGTAAGCTGTTTTTCCATCTCTGCCTTTTCTAATAATTGCCGGTACTGTTCCCCGATCCTCATTTGCATTCTGTAAATACTGTTATTGAGCAAGTCAATTTCATTTTTTTGTTTTACCGGAGATGTAGTCGGCTCGATCTGTCCCTCCTCCGTCAGGAATAATTCTGTTTTGCTGTACAAATTGTTTATTGGGCGGACGATTACCCTGTTCAGAAGCGCAAGAAGCAGCGCGGCCACAGAAATTATAATAACGGTTGTTGCCGCCTTGATCACGCTGCTGAGCAGCTCATATTTTTCAAGCTGCTCCCGGCTGATTACATAGCTCTCCTGAATATCGCGGTAAACCCAGTTCATTTTCTCCTGACTGAATTCATAGGTCTGCTCGCAGATTTTATAGTTTCTTGTCGTCTCGCTATAATTTCCGGTCTTCAGGGATTCCATCAGAGTCTCGCAGTCCTGTATATAAGTTTCAATCGTGCATTTCAGGTCTATGCTGCTGCGGTTATAGCTGCGCTCATTCATATAACCCGCAAGAATTTCCGAGGAACGGATAAGCCTTTCCCGGGAATCGGCGAATTCTGCTTCATCATCCAGCTTATTCTCCGTCGAAAACTTCACCCATTCTCTGACCTTCTGCATTTCAACGCTGATATCATTAAAGCAGGTGCTGATCGTCATCAGATTCTGATTTTCGCTGTCCGCATGATGGCGCAGCCCGTCCTGCACACAAAAAAGGAACAGAAGCCCCGCAAAAACGCTTCCAACCAGGCATGCCACCTGTCTGAATATAAAAACCCTCTGTCTTTTCCGCATACCTCTGCCCCCATTCTTCCATGCTCCTTTGGCGCCTGTTCTATTCCATGGACGCTGTCGCCAGCTTCATGATCTTCTCCTGCGTACACTCCTCCTGCTTCAGAATCCCACTGACTCTCCCTTCATTCAGTATCATCACGCGATCCGACATGGAAAGCAGCTCGGGAAGCTCTGACGATATCATCACAATGGCAATGCCCTGCCTTGCCAGATCCACCATTATTTTATATATCTCATACTTCGCGCCCACGTCAATACCACGTGTCGGCTCATCCATAATCAGAACCTTTGGTCGTCTCATCAGCCATTTACTCAATACCACCTTCTGCTGATTTCCGCCTGAAAGCTGCTGAAGCTTCGTATCCATATCCGGCGCTTTTATGGAAATCTCTTTAAAATATCTGCCTGCCTGCTCTTTTTCTTCCTTTCCCTTCATAAAACCATTTTTTGATAATTTTTGCAAAGAGGCAAGGGCAATATTTTCCCGGATGCTTAAACATCCCACGATCCCATCGGTTTTCCTGTCCTCGGTCACCAGCGCAATTCCCGCCCGGATGGCGTCTGAACAGGACCGGATCTTCAGCGGCTTTCCTTCCATCAGGATTTCTCCCGTCTCCGGGATAATCTTGCGGAAGATTGCATTTACCAGTTCGCTTCGTCCGGCTCCCACAAGACCGCCGATTCCCAGAATCTCGCCGCCGCGCACGGAAAACGAGACATCCTGAACGATTTTTTTATTCGCTGCATAGGGATGCGGCACCGTCATATGCTTCACTTCCAGAACAACCTTTCCTATTTCCGCCTTTTCCTTCGGATAGTAAGAGTCTATTTTCCGCCCCACCATATCGGTTACGATTTTCTCCTCCGTCGCATCCGCCATCATTGTGGTGGAAATTGTCTTTCCATCCCGCATAACCACAACCCGGTCCGCATTCGCAAATATCTCCGTCAGCTTATGCGTAATTAAAATACACGCAATTCCCTTTTCCTTCAGGCTGGGAAGAATTTTAAACAGCCGTTCCGACTCAGTCAGGGTCAGGGGCGATGTCGGCTCATCCAGTACAAGGATTTTAGGATTCTTGGTAAGCGCCCTGGCAATCGCCACAAGCTGCTGCTGGCTGGTACCCAGATTCCTCAGGTGCTCTTCCGGCGTCACATCCAGCCCTACCATCTCAATGTACCGGACAGCATTTTCATTCATTTTTTTCCAGTCAATAAGGCCCTTCTTTTTCGGCCATCTGCCAAGATAAATATTTTCCGCCACCGTCTCGTCAAGATGCATACTGATTTCCTGATAAATCATGGCGATGCCCGCTTTTTCCGATTTCTCCGTATCTGTAAAATGGCAGAGCTGACCATCCACCAGAATTTTCCCCTCATAGGTTGATTCCGGCCAGGAACCGCTGAGAACCTTCATCAGTGTCGACTTTCCTGCGCCATTCTCACCGCACAGCGCCAGAATCTCACCGGAATATGCCTGAAAACTTACGTCATCCAATGCCAGCACACCCGGGAAACGCTTTGTAATATGCTGCATTTCCAGAATTGCTCTTTTTTCCATGAAAATCACCCCTTATCCGCCGATGCTTTAGAGCGCCGGTAGGTATCGACGCCAACTGCAAAGATAATAATTGCCCCAACTACAATTTTCTGCCAGTAGGCATCTACGCGAAGCATAGTCATCGATACGGTCAGGGTTTCCATAATCGCCACGCCGATCAGGGTCCCCACGATCGAACCGGAGCCTCCATACATACTGGTTCCCCCGATTACTACGGCGGAAATAACCGTCATTTCCCAGCCGTTTCCGGCATTTGCCTGAGCGGACGAAAGACGGGACGCGGTCAGAATACCCGCCATGCCTGCCGTCACGGCAGAAATAATATAGGTAATAACAGTAATCTTATCAATATGGATACCCGAAAGACGCGCTGTCTCCGCATTTCCGCCCACCGCCATAATCGAGCGCCCGAACACGGTATATTTTAAAACCACCGATGCGATTACCATTGCCGCGAACGCTATATAGACAGAATAAGGAATAGAAAATAATGTGCCCTGTCCCAGTTGGTTAAAGCTATCCGGGAATCCGCCAAAGGGCACCCCTTTCGAAATAACGTTAATGGCTCCACGTCCAATATACATGGTACCAAGCGTTACAATCAATGCCGGAATTTTAAATTTGGATATAATTACGCCATTGACCACTCCGATCAGTGCCGCAACCAGCAGCCCCGCCAGAATGGAAACGACCACCGGAAGCTGATAACGATCCATGCACATACCGGTAATCAGGCTGGCAAGACCCATAGTAGAACCGATGGACATTTCCATCTGACCGCTGATCAGCACGAAGGTGACTCCAATAGCGCCCAGCAGCGTAATCGATATGGAACGCAGCAGATTAATTACATTATTCATGCTGAAGAACGCATGATTCACAACCCCTGTTACAATGCAGATGAGAAGCCACGGAATAAAAATACCCATTTCCTTGCTGGAAATGATTTTCCTGAAAATTGATTTCTGTTTCATAAAATCCTCCCTTCAAAAGTGCAACTGCCGCAGCTATTCTGCGGCAGTTATTTTGTCATCGTTATTCCTTGTAGCTGTCTACATTATCTGCTGTTACCATGGTAACGCCCGTATCGATAACCTGCTCTTCCGGTCCGTTTCCTTCGATCGTCTGTACCAACAGCTCGACACCAAGATAGCCCATCTCATACGGCTTCTGAACAGTCGTCGCGTCTACGACGCCCTCGCGGATATAATTCAGAGTATCCTCCATATCATCGAATCCGATAATGCAGTACTGATCTGTGATTCCCATTTCTTCTGCCACCTTGCCTGCCGCCTGTGCATCCGTAGAACTGGTTCCGAAAATAGCAGTCATTTCCGGATAGGTCTGCATCATCGCCTGGGCTTTCTGCGTTCCGATCAGCAGATCC
Organism: uncultured Lachnospiraceae bacterium; assembly: GCA_905200565.1. Next base: position 318 of record CAJKKX010000195.1, on the reverse strand, counting down.
GCGTTCGTATCTTCCGTCACAATTATTTCCATATCCTGATATTCTTCCAGCGCGGCTTTAAATCCTTCCACGCGCGATACCATATTGGATGCATTGATGCCGCCCATAAGAATGCCTACCTTTGCTTTGCCGTCTGTCATCTCCGCCATGGTCTGGCCTGCCTGGAATCCGGCGTCATAATTGGAGGTTCCCGCATAATAGGAACGCGCGGAATCCGGCGCATCCGTATCAATGCAGACAACCGGAATTCCCGCGTCAACGGCTCTCTGAATTGCCGGCCCTAATGCTGTCGGGTCAAGCGCCATTGTTATAATGCCA
>CAJKKX010000194.1 GCA_905200565.1 uncultured Lachnospiraceae bacterium | reverse complement strand
CATGAAGCAGATGAACACGCTGGAGGCGCATCTGGGATTAAATCTGATCGAGCGGACCCCGGCAGGCATCCGTCTGACCCCGGCGGGAGAAGTGATTTACAAGGATGCAAAATTTATGATCGATTATTCGCGAAAATCCATTGCGGACGCCAATGCCGCTGCACATTCCCATGATACAACCTTCTGTGTGGGAACCTCTCTGCTGAACCCGGCAAAACCGTTTATGGATCTCTGGTATCGCGTAAACAAAAGCTTTCCCGACTATAAGCTGCATCTTGTGCCCTTCGAGGACGATCACGAGGGGATTCTCTCGGAAATCGGGAAGCTGGGAGAAAAGTTTGATTTTCTGATCGGGGTATGCGATTCGAAAGCCTGGCTTTCGCTCTGCGAATTCCTTCCGCTTGGCAGATATAAAAAGATGGTAGCGGTGCCGCGGGAGCACCGCTTTGCGTCAAAAGAGCAGATTAATATAGAGGATTTATACGGCGAGACGCTGATGATGGTGCCCTGCGGTGATTCCGGCGTCAACGACTTGATCCGCAGCGATCTGCAGAAAAATCATCCGCAGATACATATCGAGGATACGCCGCAGTTCTACGACCTTTCTGTGTTTAATCGCTGCGCGGAGACGGGAAAGGTGCTGCTCACGATTGAATGCTGGCGGGAGGTGCACCCGGGACTTGTCTCTGTTCCGGTGAACTGGGATTACAGTATTCCTTACGGGCTGCTGTACAGTCTGAATGCGCCGCGGGATGTGCTGCGGTTTGTGAGGGCGGTGAAAGCGATGGGAGGATTGGAGGATGAAAAAGCGCAGCTTACAATTTGAGCTTACAGGGAAAATCAGCATCGGGTTAATTATTGTGACCATTCTGGTCAGCAGTGCGATCATCCTTTTGGAAACCATTCAGTATAATAATATTATTCTGGACAGCGCATATAAAAACATGTCCGGTACAGTAGATACGATAGATTATTATTTTGAGGATGTAAAGACGCCGATGGTAATGCTGGCGCGAAATGACAGCGTAGTGAAAGCAATGGAGCATTATTCCGACATGACGAATCGCGAAAAGCTGGAGACAAACAATACGCTGAAGGAATTTGTGCAGAATATAGCATCATTTAAAAGCTTCATCAGCGATATTATTATTCTCGGGAATGAGGGCTTTCAGTATAATGTTTACAGCAATGACCAGAGTAAATTTTTAAAAAAAGTGGATTTTTCCGCGCTGCCCTATTTTGATAAAGTAAATGAGGAGCAGCGCCGCCTGTATTATATCGGAGAACATGAGACAGATTACTATCAGGCGGACAATATGCGGGTGTACTCGGTTGTATTGCCGGTTTATAAGAATCAGAAGCATATCGGATATATTATCTGTGACATAGATGCGGCGATGATCGACGATTCCCTGAAAAAGAACGCGGAGGGAGAGAGTGCAAAGATCGTCGTCTGTGATGAGCTGGGAAATTTAATTTATGAGCAGGGAAATGATAAGATATCGGCAGAGCATATCCTGGCGGCGGAGAAAAAGGCGCAGGGAAGTATGGGTCTTTTGGAGCAGTTCTTTTCGCACGGCGAGCTGCTGATAGAGGTAAAATCAGAAAAAACGGACTGGGTGTATTTATATGCGATACCATATGAAAATCTTAACCGATTTGGAAAGGTAATTTTTTTATTTGACGTCACCGTTATTCTTTTGGGGCTGGTTGCGGTGACCTTTTTCTCAGGACAGTTTACCAGACAGATCCTGACTCCGCTGAAAAATATCATCTATATGATAAAGGATATGCAGATCAACCAGGGGGCGCAGGAGCTGGCTGCGGATTACCAGGATATGAAGAGTGTGAGCGAACTGAGCATTCAGATAGAATATATGATCCAGCGTATGGATAAATTGATCAGGGAGAATTATCTGTATGAATTAAAGCGAAAGGATTTACAGATACAGATTCTGACCCATCAGCTTTCACCGCATTTCCTGTACAATACCCTGCAGCTGATAGATTATCAGTCGATGGTGAACCGACAGGAAAATGTCAGCAAGATTATCAGTCGGCTGAGTTATATCCTGCGCTATTCGATGAGCGGGAATAAGATGGTGGCATTGCGGGAAGAGCTGGAGTATGTCAGGGCATACCTGGATATCTATCAGCTCAGGTATGAAAATAAACTTACGTGCCGGATCGAAGAGCGAAGCCGGGCGAATCCGCAGATTCCAAAGATGATCCTGGAGCCGGTCGTGGAAAACTGCATAAAGCATGGCTTTTCACAGGGAATGAACGGGGCCCGGATCCGGATCGTGATAGAAGAGCAGGGAGAAAATCTTGCGATTTCTGTGAGAGATAACGGAAGGGGAATTCCAGCGGAGCATTTAGCATGGCTGAGAGAGCATATGGAAGAGGGGGATATATCCGGGGAGCATATCGGACTGCGGCATGTACATTCGATCTTGAAGCTGTGTTTTGGCGATGGATACGGAATAAAATAAGCAGCGGAGAGGGGTATTTCACGGAAGTAACGGTGCTTGTGCCGACAGAGGCGCATAAGGAGACGGGAGATCAAAGCATATGAAGAAGGTTTTACTGGTAGACGATGAAGCGTATATTTTAGATCTGCTTACAAGGATGATCCCATGGGAATTTTACGGCTTTGAGGTGGCTGGAAAGGCGGAGAGCGCAGCGGAGGCGATGCAGATATTTTATAATATTCATCCGGATGTGATTATCACAGATATCTGCATGGAGCACATATCCGGGATAGAATTTATTACCAGAATCCGTATGCAGGATCCGGCGGTGAAAATCCTTATACTGAGCGCCTATGATAAATTTGAATATGCACAGAAGGCGCTGAAGCTGAACGTGGACGGCTATCTTTTAAAGCCGGTGAACCGGGAAGAGCTGATCCATACGTTATTGGAGCTGCAAAAGGAGATGGATCAGGGAGAAAGCTATCAGGTACAGCTGGATGAGCTGCAGAGCTCTCTGAATTATTTTCAAAGAAAGTATTACGAGGAGCAGCTGCTGAAGCTGTACCAGGGAGCGGCAGAAGCGCTGCCGGACGAACTGCAGGGCGCAGATTACTGGTGTATATTGAGCGTTCTGGCGATCGTGAGAAATGAGATCGTTTTTTTGCAGCAGGATATTGAAAAAAATAAAGAGGTGATAAGCTATAGTCTGTTTGTCGGTGACGGACTGCTGGCAGTTTTTCTGCGTGCAAAGCAAAAGGAAAAGCTGGAGGAATGTCTGCAGCAGGTAGAGCGGACATATATCCGGGAGGGCACGCTGCTCTGTGGGAGAAGCTCGATCTCCAGGGGAAACCAGGCGGCGCTTTGCGTGGAAAGCAAAAGGGCACTGAACAGGCTTTTTTATACGCCGCAGTTTTATTTTGCAAAGTATATGGAGCGCGACAAGAAGAATATGGAGCGGATTCCGGTGAATGAGAGCCGCGAGCAGTTTCTGATCTGGCTGACTGCGCGCAGGGCAGACGAATGCCGGACATTTCTGGAAAAATGGTTTGCGGATTGCGCGGCGGTACAGGAAGAGCGGGAAACTGTTCTGGAGACGGTAAAACAATATCTGCGCTGGATGAAAGAGACGGCGCGCCCGGAGCGGGCGCCGGAATATGAAAAATTGATCGAGCGCTGCGACAGGGTATATCAACTGCAGGAGGCAAAAGAAATTGCGGAGGCGGGGCTTCGGCTGACTGAGGAGACGGAAGGCGCCGGAGGGAAAAGCAGGCTTTTAATAGAGCGGGCAAACGCATATATCCGGAAAAACTGCTGCCGGGAAACATTTTCGATAGAAGAGCTGGCGGAACATCTGCATATCTCAAAAAGCTACCTCTCGAAGGTGTATAAAGAGGAAACCGGGGAATCCGTGTGGAATTTTGTAATGCGGGTGCGGATAACAAAGGCGAAGGAGCTGCTGGTGAGCACGGACGCAACAAATTTTGCGATTGCGAAAGCAATCGGTTATACAAGCGAGTATCATTTTTCACGGGCGTTCAGCAAGCTGGTAGGGGTATCTCCTTCTGTTTATAAAAAGATGTATCTGAAATAAGAGAATTTGGTAAAAAATAAGATTTAAAAACATTTTATAAAAGGCACGCATTTTCTATACTCAGAAAAAGGGAGGTGGAAAAATGAGTGCTTTTTTGATGGAAAATAAGAAGCTTTTGCTGGATGGGAGCGTAATTGCCTGTGTTGAGCAGAGAGACGGGGAATGGGAGGATACGTTTATCTGCATGGGAGAGAATATGTGGCTGTGGAATCGTACCTTTACGGTCACAGACGCCAGGGAAAGCTGGGACGATTTTCCTATGGAATTTATCCTGCAGGGCGAGGTAGCATTTTATATGATTCCCGGTGTGAATTACAATGGAAATTTCTGGGGCGAGGGAAAAGAACCGAAGGGGCTTCTGGATGACGGTATTCCATGGCGCTTTGCAGGACATCGCAGCGGCGTGCGTGCGGGAATGTTTGCCCAGACAAAGGAAGCTGCCGTCGGAATTTTTGCAGCGCAGGAAAATCCGATGGGATGCTCTATGGAAATGGAGCGCGCAGAGAAAAAAGGATTTTGCATGAGGCTGCATTTCCCGGAGCAGGAAGGGCCGAGAGTTTACTGCGCCAGAGACAGTTATGAAGCAGGGAAATATATGGAAACAACCTGTTTTTGCAAAAAAAATCTTGTTTTTTCGGCATGGATCGTTGTGAGAGAACCTCAAAAGCAGCATGATTATGCAGCGTTTTTAGACAAGGCGTGGGAGGTTTGCCGGGAAGAGGGCAGCGTGCGCCTGCTGACAGACGAACAGGTCTGGGAGCTTGGCATGGATTTTGCCAAAAACCGGCTCTATTTTGAAGAAGACGGATTTGCAGGCTTCTGTATGGGGCTGACCTGGAAGGATAAAGGCTGGGAGCAGAAAAGGGATTATCTGGAAATCGGCTGGGTGGGACAAAATGCGTCCCTGGCAGTATCGCTTCTTTATGAATATGCGATTTTTGGGGAAAAGGAAGCGCTCCGGCGCGGGCTTTCTGTGCTGGACGTCTGGTGCGGCAGAGCGGCGCTGCCAAACGGGCTGTTCAGATGCCGCTTTGACCAGATCCGGAAATGGGGCGGACGTATTGACAATGATGAGGAGCGCAACGATGCGGCGAATCTCTATAGTGCGGTGACGGAGCTTTTGGAAGCTTATCATCTGCTCGCAGAGCTTGGAATAGAACGAAAGCTGTACCGAAAGACGG
>CAJKKX010000193.1 GCA_905200565.1 uncultured Lachnospiraceae bacterium | reverse complement strand
GATGAACGGGCTTTTGATGGCGGCGGCGCTCAAATCGGAGTTTGAGGATACGCAGCTTACGATCCTGACTGGCTACCGCGATTTTGAGCTGGCGCAGGAGGCGATTAAGCTGGGCGTGACGCGGTTTATCTTAAAGCCGTCTAATATGGAAGAGCTGGAGGAGGCGCTGCGTGTGATGGTGCAGAACCTGCAAAGGCGCGGAATTACCGGGGAAGAGCGTGAGGAAATCGCGCAAAATCCTCCGGGGAAGCCGGGTGATCCGGAGAACGAAGCAAAGCCCGGGAGGCGCAGTGATCCGGGAAAGAAAACCGGGGAAAATCTGCGGGAGACGGGTGAGACAAAAACAGCGGCGGGCAGTTTTCTGGTGAACAAAGCTCTTGAATATATGCGGAAGAATTACCGGCATAAAGTGACGCTCACCGATGTCGCCGACAGCATTTTTGTCAGTCAGTGGCATCTGAGCAAGCTGCTGAACAGTCATACCGGGCAGAGCTTTTCCGAGCTGATGAACAGTATCCGTGTGGAGGAAGCGAAAAAGCTTCTGGAAGATCCGGCACTGCGCGTGGGCGATGTGGCGGAGCAGGGGGGATTTGTGGATATGGCGCATTTCTCGCGCGTGTTTAAGAAGGTGACGGGAATCTCCGCAAATGAATTCCGCAACCGGTTAAAGTAAGCGGCGCGATTTGCATGGAAGACGCATTCGTATTAGAGGGTAGACGGCGCCTGCAATTCCGTGAGCGGCGCAACCGGCGCGGCTTCAATACAGAAAGACAGTCCGTCAAAGACATCCTCCAATGATTCTGTGAGTGCGTTCAGCGTGCGGAGCGTCGTGAAATATTCTTTAGAGGTTTCCGCATTCTTCCAGCAGGGCACAAGCAGAAGCACGTGATTTCCCATCACGGGACCGATGACAGCCTGTGGGATGCTTTCCAGTACCGTTTCCCGAAACTTCATATAATCCTTCTGAAGATGCACGGCAGAACCGACCGGGTTTTGCAGGGCATCTTTTTTCTGCTGCAAAAGCGCGCGCATGGCGGCACGGTCATAGCTGCCGGGCTCTGCGGTATGTGATGCTTTACTTTCATCTGCGGAAATGGAAGAGCGCACTTTGCCGGGATCCGCTGCGGAATCGCCGGAACGGGCTGTCCCTGCTGCGGCCGGAACGTGCGGGCTGTCTGCGGAGGGGGGCAGTTCACCAAATGTTATCGTGACAATGCGTCCGTAATTCTGGGAAATCCCCAGAAGCGTCTTATATTGTTTCAGTGACTTTACATAGCTGTCCGGGAAAAACAGCTGGTTGATCAGACCGTGCTCTACTACCGGGACAGCAGCGTCAAAGCGTTCCTGTACCATGCGGTTCTGCTGCTGGCGTTTCTGCGAATGAGCGACCATGGAAATCGCCGTCTCCAGTACAGGCAGCACCTTTTCGCGGAACAGAGGCTTCGTAAGGTGCGCAAGGATGTTCAGATTTTTTGATTCTGTGTGATAATACGCTTTGTCGGAGGCAGACACTGTGATAAACAGGCATTTTAAATGATAAGAGCGGATTTCGCGCACCACTTCAAAGCCCCGCATACCGGGCATCTGAATGTTGATGATGGCGATATCCGGAACAAACTTGCGCGCAAGCGTCCGCGTATAAAGCGTCGTCTTTGACACGCGGATATCACAGTTCTCATGAAAATGACTGTGAATCATATTAATAAGCGCATTTAAAACAACGCCCTCATTGTCTGCAAGAAGAATCTTGTACATCTGGCTCCTCCGTTTTGGCTGTCCTGGTTTGTATGTGACATTCCAGAATTAATTTTAACTGATTTTTTGGTAAAACTCAAGCCAACTCAGGCAAAAATGATTTTGGTGTATAGAATGAAAAAATATACGGCAGGTACAAATTATATATTTGCGCTTTTTCCTGAAATGGTCTATAGTTAATATTGAACATTGTGAAATAGGAGAAGAAACATTGGAGGATTACAGAGGAACGGCGCGGAACATCGGAGATGTATACCGCCATATTTATAGAAACGAAACAAGCTCACGGCAGATGGTTGCGGCGGATCTTGGCATCAGCCTTCCGACGGTGACGCAGAATCTGAATTATCTGAGGGAGTGCGGGCTGATTTTTAATGCCGGGGAGTTTGAATCCACCGGCGGACGCAAAGCAAATATGCTCAGTATTGTGCCGGAGGCAAGGCTGGCAGTGGGAATGGACGTTACACAGACGCATGTCTCGGTGGTGCTGACCGATTTAAAGCTGAATATTCTGGATTCGGTAAAGACGCATGTGCTGTTTCGTGATGCGGACGATTACTACGAAATGCTGGCGAATCATGTGAGAATGATACTGGAAAAAAATGAAGTCGACCCGGAGAAATTCCTTGGCGTTGGCATATCGCTGCCGGCGATTGTAAATGAGCGGGAAAATATGATTTCTTATTCAAAGGTCATCGATATTCCGGATGATTTTTATGTGCAGATGCAGAAAAAGCTGCCGTATCCGGTGCGTCTGTTCAACGATGCAAATGCGGCGGGCTGGACGGAGCTGCAGGCGCGCGGAAAGCAGCAGCCGATGGTATATCTGTCCCTGAGCAACAGCGTGGGCGGCGCTGTCCTAATGAACCGCGTATATACCGGACGGAACTGGCGGGGCGGCGAGTTTGGTCATATGACGATTGTGCCGAATGGAAAAGAGTGTTATTGCGGACGGCGCGGCTGTCTGAATGCGTACTGTTCCGCGAGAGTATTATCGGATTATACGGATGGGGATATCCGGCAGTTTTTCTATGAAATGAAGGCTACCGGAAACCGGGGTTACCGCCGTGCGTTTGAGGATTATATGCAGTATCTCGCATTGGCGGTCAATAATCTGAGGATGTGTTTTGACTGTGACGTGGTGCTTGGCGGTATGGTCGGCGCGTGTATGGAAGACTATATTGACGAGTTTAAAAAGATAGCAAAGAAGCTGACGCCGTTTGAGAACAGCGCAGAATATGTGAAAATCTGTTCTTTCCGCACTGAGCCGTCAGCGGTGGGAGCTGCGCTTTATTTCGTCGACGATTTTGTACGGCAGATGTGAAACAGGTATGTGAGCAAATCCCATTCGCGAAGCGAATTTTAAATGGATCTGCGAAGGTTACTGCGAACGGAGTGAACAGTAATGATCTGAGAAATAGAAGTTGAGAAAAATGGCACAAAATTATTGACTAACGATAATTTTGTGCTATACTTTTCTTAGAAGATTATCGTAAAACAATAATTTTTGAGCGCGATAATGATTTATCCGGAGGTGACGGCATGAGATATAAGATCTTTTACACTGCACTGGTTTTGGAGGCAATCTTTTGTATGATATTTGCGCTGCCGCAGATGCAGGTTTCCGGTATGTTTACCACCATTACAGCATTCCCGTTTGAGCAGATCGGCTGGGGGCTGCGCAGGCTTTCTCTGTCCGGGAGGGCCGGCAATGCAGTGGCTGTTGCGCTCTATCTGCTGCTAAGTCTGCTCCCATGCGCTGTATTTTTTATTCTGAGGAGCAGGAAAATGCTCTGCCGGGCGGACCGGCTTCTGCCTGCTATGAGCGCACTGCTGTTTTTTGTGAATTATTATATGGTCAATCCGGGATTACTGCAGACGGGCGTGGCAGGAAGCGGAAAGTGGATGCTTGGAAGTACCTTCTATGCGGTGCTCTGCGGCTATCTGGCGCTGCGGATGCTGCATATGTATACGTCGGCGGATGTGAGAAAGCTGCAGGCGGCGCTGAAAATTCTGCTGTTGTTTACGATGACAGCATTTGTATTTGCGATATTCGGACAGGGGATCGGGGATCTGCTCTCTGCCGTGGAAGCTGTGAGGAGCGGCAACAGTATATCGTCGGTGGAAGCGGCGGTATTTGGGACGGCGCAGGAGCTGACGCTTACCTATGCGTTTCTGGTATTTCAGTTTGCCGTGAAAGCGATGCCCTACAGTATGGATCTGGTGGCCGTATTTTTCGCGGTAAAAATGCTGGATGCACTGGCGCAGGACCGCTATTCTGATGCGGCGGTCAGCACGGTCGGCAGGCTGGCGGATTTCTGCCGGTCGGCGCTCATGGTGACGATCGCAGTGGAAATGCTGTTTCATGTGCTGCAGCTTTTACTGCACCGGTATCTTTACCGGGTAGACATTACCATCCATTTTCCGGTGCTTTCCATCGTCTTTGTGCTGGCAATGCTGCTGGCGGCACGCTATCTGCAGGAGGACCAGCGGATGAAACAGGAGCATGATCTGTTTATATAAAGGAATCCTATGCTTTTCACGGAGAGGTAAGAAATGGGAATCAGAGTTTGTCTTGAAATGGTTTTAAAAGAGCGGGGAATGACGTCGAAGGAGCTTTGCGCCCTGGTGGGTATTACCGAGGCAAATCTTTCCGTGCTGCGCAGCGGAAAAGCAAAAGGCGTCCGCTTTCACACGATAAACCGCATCTGCTACTATCTGCAGTGCGATGTGGGGGATATTTTAAAGTTTGACGGAGAGCTTGGAGAGGAGGAGAAGCATGAGGAGTAGAAACCGGATAATATTTTTGGGGATATTTACGGCGCTGCTTTTGAGCGGCTGTTCGCTGGCAGTTCCCGGTGCGGAAACGGAAGGCGGGGATGACCGGCTGATCGGAGCGTTCATCACGTCGGATCATCTGGATCTCTTTGACATGGATGCGTATCTGCAGGATCATGCATCTTGGCTTGTGAAGGCGAACGAAATCCAGATCAGCAATACTTCCGGATACGAGGGGAGACTCTACGCGGTAATCGATAAAAAGGGCAGCGAGGATACTTACGACTGGGACATTTCCTTTAAAGATGTGGAGGGGATTTCCTTTTTTGCGCCGGTTCTGGAGGATAAAGACGGAAACAGGGGCTGGCATTCGGTATACGACGCCGGGATTTCCGATGTGGATTTTAATATAACTGTCACAGATGCGGGTGATGAGGTGAGCCTGGAGGGTACGATATACATGATCCCGGGACAGTCGGATAAAGGGATTTCCTATTATCTGAACCCGGTGTATCAGACGGCAGAAGGGCAGGTTTACCTGATTGCCGGAGAGGGCTTCAGCACAAGCGGGGAATCGGAAGAGGAAGAAGTACATTTTGCGTCTGCTTTAACCGCGGAGACAAAGACGACGGAAAACGGAAAGAGCCAGACGGCAAAAAGCAGTGTGAAGGTCAGCTTTGCAACAATGCACCGCCCGGTAAAGATCACGCTTTATAAGATGGATGAGGCGCATCAGTGCATAAAGCAGGAAGAATATACTCCGGGCAGGCTGCCGGAAAGTCTGAATATGGAACCGGGGACAGCGTATCTTCTGGCGG
>CAJKKX010000192.1 GCA_905200565.1 uncultured Lachnospiraceae bacterium | reverse complement strand
CTCCTCCTCGGTGCCCTCCGTCTCCTGGTTGATGAACCAGCCGTCAAAGCCATAGGTCTGCGCCACCTCGATCAGCTTGTCCGCCATCGGGAAGCTTCCATCCTCAGCCTGCGCAAGGAAAGTGTTCAGCCACTCCATCCTGCCGCCTGCAACGCCCTGCGGGAAGAATACAGTACCAATTACCGGAACACCGTTCTTGTGTCCTAAATCTGTCACATCCGGGCTTGGCGGAACGATCAGACCTTCGCCCGAAGAGCCACCCCAGTATACCAGTTCATCCACATACTGCCAGTAAGTAAAGATGTTGCAGTTAGCCGAATTGAGACCGTGGGGCGCATTTCCGCTCGTGCTGGAGTTCATGATGGAGATCGCCATCACCTTCGTGTCCGTGTTCTGCGTGCTGTTTACCGGAGTCAGATTTTCCTTATCCACACGCTTTGCCAGCGGAACCGTGCTGACATTATACTCCAGATCCTCGTCCTCTTCTGCATTCCACTCAAGAAGCTGCTCCGGGAACCAGTAGGAGGATTCCGGCTGGTCGTTCATCACCAGCTCCTTGTTCTGGTTTTCTTCCGTTACCTGGTAGCGGCTCGCTGCAGCGCCGTCCGCGTCAGTTTTCGCTTCTTCTGCCGCTTCGGATGCTGTCTCTTCCGCCGCCTCTGCTTCGTTTGCCGTCTCTTCCGCCGCTGCCACCGCTTCGGCTGCCGTCTCCGTTTCCGCCGCGGTTTCCGTTTCCCTGGCTTCGGTTTCCGTCTGCGCTGCATCGGTTGCCGCCGCCTCCGTCACTGCTTCCGTCGGCGCCCCGGTTTCCTTCTTCGTCTGCTGGCACGCACTTGTACCCACTGCCACGATCGCTGCCAGACCTGCTGCCGAAGCCCTTCTTAACAACTCTTTTCTTTTCATCTCTTCTCCCTTTCTCTGGATTTTTATGTATTCTATGTACCTCTAGTATAAATAAAAATCGCCGGAGAAAAAAAGTGGAAAGGTACTAGAATCGGTGTACAAATTCTAGTACCTTCCCTCTGATGATGACCTGCTTTTTTTCTTTGCCTTTTTGCCCTCCAGCGTGATCGCCGTCACGTTACCCACAATTTATCTCACCCAGTTTTCTCTTCAGATATTCATATCTCAGCCGCTTCTCTTCTTTTGCAAAATGAATCTCGCGAAATTGTTCCGGATTATCCTCATACGACAACACCTCATCCCCGAATTGTTCGCTCGTGAGATCAAACCGGCAGTCCCCGATCACATTGTAGCAGTGATAATTGCCATCCGGACGCGGGACGCCATACACCTTTCCTCCGAAAATATCCTGCGCCAGAAATGCCGTGATAGAGCACTGCCCCAGCGTTTTGTTTTCCGGCGTCCAGTTCTTCCGCATCCGCGGCGCACAGGTATCCTCACACCAGATTTTTGAAAGCGCGTCATACAAATCAATCGGCGTATGTATTCCTTTATATTGCTCTGTGATCGCCGGAGCATCCGCCTGCTCCCAGCCCCAGAAATTATATTTCATATCGCAGACCTCCTCTCTTTCTGTATTTCTCTATAGTCCATTCCTGTACATTTCGCTGATCGCTGCCTGTGCGTGCTCCGCCTCTTTCTTCTGGATGATCCGGTCTCTGTCGCTTAATATCGCCACCATTTCATCCGCCAGATCCTCCAGCTTCGGGTCTGACACCCGGTACAGATAGCCCAACATCCGGGTAGCGGCATAATCCGTATTCATATATTTGTACGCAATCTCCGCACAAAATTCCTTCGGATAGCCTTTGCTCAATAAAACCTTATATAATTCTTTCGTTCTCTCCGATGCCATCTCTTTCTACACCCACACCTCCTAAAGCAGCTCTTGCATATTTTCCCGTCATCAAAATCCATGCTGATATTTCCATTCCTAAAATTTCCATGTTCCCATAACGCAAGTATAGCACAAACCTCTGCTTTTGGCTACCTTAACACACTGCCTAAAATCGGTGGGATTGCGGCAGGCTTATTTCAGTATACGTTCCGAACCTTAACAGATTTTGGAGGATCTCCACCGGTTACTATATTCCATTTTTAAAAACAGCCCCACAGTAACATAGTTCTCTCTGGGTAACTACGGCACAATATTGTGCTTACTTTACAGTTGAAATTTGCCTGCGTATACTATAGACAAAGCTCACGGAGAACGGCCGCTCCGAGGGGCAGCTAAAATAAATAAACAATTATCCAACATATCAGGAGGGATTCAAAATGAAAATCGCAGTTATTTGTGCAAATATCTTTTCTAAAACTGTGCTGACATATCCGGTTCCAGCAGCTTCATCAGCTCCCGGTCATGTCCATACGCAAGACTGGACTCTGCATCCAGGATCATCGTCGCACCCTTATCGTAGGCTTCCCATACAGGCAGTCCCTCCGCAGAAGGCACGCCGCTTTTTGCGAAACTGATCCATGCCTGACTTACCTGCTCCATCAGTTTCTGTGCTGTTTCTCCATTCTGCTCATGGGCGAACACAAACGGAATTTCCGCCCCATGGTAAGCACCCATCCGGGATTCGTCCCAGGTAAATACATACGCATACACATTCCCATCATTCTGATCCGCTTTGTGAGACATGATCTTCAGCATGGGAAGCCGGATCAGGGTGTCCACTTTATTCGCTTTTCCCACATCCTCATTCGGGTATGCCGCTGCAAAAGCTGCCGTTTCCTCTTCCGTCAGTTCCCCCTGATCTCCTCCCATCAGCATCGTCCATTCGTTGAGATTACTGCCGATCAGCAGATCGATTCCCTTCCCGTTCTCCGCAAAAGAATCTTCCGTCACAGGATCGGTCGGCATATAATCCCCATCAACGACCGGGCCCCATTCCATCGCATACCCGTCCGATAGTGGAGCCGGAATCCGATACTCTTCTGCCGTTTCCTGCAGTGCCTCCTCAGACGCCTTTTCCAGATCTTCCAGGGACACATTCTGGATATCCTCGATATGATCCGCCGTGATCCCCAACCGTTCCAGGATCCGTTCCGTCAGGCTTGTGCTTGCCTCCTGACTGGTAAAGGTTACTCCCATAGTCTCCGTTGCGCCGCTCTGGACGATTCCCCTCCGAAACAATCCCTTTGCATAAGGAGTGGTCATCAGGGCGAGAACCTTCGCTCCGCCGCCGGACTGCCCGAACAATGTCACGTTGTCGGGATCTCCTCCAAAAGATTCGATATTCTCCTGTATCCACTGCAGCGCACTGACAATATCCGTCAGACCGACATTTGCAGAATATTCGTATTTCTCTCCATATGCAGAGAGATCCAGAAAACCAGATACTCCCAGGCGATGATTGATGGAAACGACCACCACATCGCCGCTCCTGCTTAAATCTGCTCCGTTATAATCCGCATCGTTGGCAGATCCGGTAGAAAAACCTCCGCCGTGGAGCCATACCATCACCGCACGTTTTTCTCCATCGTTTGTTCCCGGCGTCCAGATATTCAGGTTCTGGCAGTTATTATCCGTTCCTTCCTGCCCGCCGCCAGACATGCCGAGCATGGAGCTCTGAGGCGACATCGGTCCTACCTCCGATGCATCCAGAATGCCTTCCCATTCCTGTACTTCCACTGCCGGTACAAACCGCTCCTCCGCCTGCGCATAGGGTACACCCAGATACTGATATATTCCGTTCTCCTCGCTCCCCCTTATCCTTCCCTTTGCCGTTTCCACCACCGCACTGTCAGAGGGTGTTGCAGGTGCGATCTGCGGGCGATGAAAAAAGTTACGGATCATCAAAAATGCAGCCACCAGAATAACTGCCAGAATCAACAGGATCACCAATATATATTTTTTTCTCCGTTTCTTCTTCGGTTCTCTTTTCATTTTCTGCCTCCTCATCAATGCGGATTGTTTTTATGCTTAATTCTTTCCTTCTCTTATTTCTTTGCTTCCCCTTCCGGGAAAATAATCTTAAATACGAAGAAGAAGATGATCATGGATACGCCGCCCGTGATGAATGTCACAAGGATATTATAAATTGCCGGCGCCACATATGCCGCTGCAATCGGCATCCACAGATTATTGAAGCCATTGCAGATCAGGGAGATCACGATCCATGCGATCAGGTACCACATCGCCTGATAAACAGGATTTCCATGACTCTTGAACGTGATGTTCCTCTGCAATGGAAAATTAATGCACTGCGCTACAAAAGAACCAACTTCATAGCTGATAAAGTATCCCAGGCCTCCGCCAATGACAACCTCTCCCGCCGCATCATAGAGGACATTATAACCCAGAAGGCTCCAGGTAAACTCTACGCCAAATAAACTCATATGTACCTGCGGCCACATGAATTCCGTTCCTGCCAGCCCTTCTCCAAGAATTCCCGGAAGGAACGTAAAGAAAAGATACTGTATAATCGTTACACCCATGCTGAACACAAAAAAGTAAAAAATCTGATAGAGCCATTTCGCCAGCTTCGGATGATTCTTTTCAAAGCCGCCCCATACTTTCGCCCAGCCTGTATTTCCTGTTTCTGTATTTACATCTGCCATACAAATTTTCCCTCCTAAAATAGCTTTACTTCCCGGTGATCTGCTTTAAATACTTCCGGTTCTGCCTCTTATTCCGGAAGAAGCCTGAAATCGTACGCCCCAAACCCCGGAAGAAATGTCCGTTTACCATAGTCACAATTCCCTCTGCCATCTCCATGCTTACCATGCCGCCGGTCATCTTCGCAATGGCGCGGAACGGCATGTTATAAATGAAGAGAATATTCAGATCCGGTTTTCCCGCATCCTCACTTTTCTTTTTCATGTTTGTCAGCTTATGATAGGCAAACCGCGCAATCGGACTCTTCGCATAATACATCTGGCAGATAGCATCATTCACGGTCAGATCTCCGCTCCACTTCCCGCTCGGGATCGGATATCCTAAGAGTTCTTCAAACTCCTTATCTTCTACCTGGCTGATATAACCGGAATAATAAGAAGGCATCCGGTTCGTATAGTAAGGATAGGTTTCCGTTGTTCCCGCCACCTTTGTTTCTGCGCTGAGCCGGATATCCTGACAGTTCGCGCCGATCATAATCGTATATATGCCGCCCTCAACTTCCCAGCAGTTTGTGCGGACATTCCAATAGCGGAAGGTTTTATCATCAAAGGGAATACGTACCCTTCTGCTTTCTCCTGCTTTTAGATATATCTTCTGAAATCCTTTCAGTTCTTTCGCAGGACGGAATACTCTGCCCTCCTTCATGGCAACATATAGCTGCACTACTTCTGCGCCATCCTGTTTTCCAGCATTCTGCAGGGTAAATTCTGCACCATCCCGGTCTATCGTCAGATCTCTGTATTTAAATTCTGTATAGGACAGCCCGAACCCGAAAGGATACAGCACCGGCATCCCCGCCGT